>JASHXJ010000551.1 GCA_030043595.1 Trebonia sp. | reverse complement strand
GTGGAAAGCTGGGAGACCGCCGCCCGGGTCGCGGTGATCGCCTCCGGCGGGCTCAGCCACTTCGTCGTGGACGAGGCGCTGGACCGCCGGGTGCTGTCCGCGATAACAGCAAGAGATCGGGGGGTGCTCGGCTCGCTGTCCCGGGACCAGCTCCGATCCGGCACGTCGGAGATCCTCAACTGGATAACCGCCGCCGGGGCGCTCGAGCACCTCGCCGCGACCGTCGTCGACTACGTGCCCGGCTACCGGACGCCGGCGGGAACCGGCGCCGGGATGGGCTTTGTCCGGTGGGACTGACCCGACCAGGCAACCGAAAGGATCACGCGTGTATCACAACGTTCCCGTGCTCGACGTCCACGGACACGTGTCGGTACCGTTCGCCGCCAACTCGTTCGCGATGCTCATGATGAGCTCCAACACCCCGATGCCGTCCCCGATCGGGCAGGACCGGGCTGGCCCGGCGGGGGTCACCACGGAGGAGTTCCGCGCCGCCGCCCTCGGTCACGTCAAGTACATGGACGAGCGCGACATCGACGTGCAGATCATCGGGCCGCGGCCGTTCCTGGTCATGGGCTGGATGGAGCCGCACCTGCTGCCCGCCTGGACCCGGTACGTCAACGACATGATCCGCCAGCAGTGCGCCATGTTCCCCGACAGGTTCCTCGGCGCCGCGATGCTGCCGCAGCTGTCCGACGCCCCCGACCTGACCCACTGCCTGCCCGAGCTCAACCGGTGCGTCACCGAGTACGGGTTCTGCGCCGTCTACGCCTCGCCCGACCCGGGGGGCCGACGCACCACCCCGGGCATGCACGAGGAGTACTGGTACCCGCTGTACGCGCGGGCGCAGGAACTGGGGATCCCGGTGATCGTGCACGGCACGAACGCCCTCGACCCGCGGTACCGGGTCGTGCCGCACAACTACCAGCTCGGCTTCCTCACCGAGCAGTACCTGGCCGGCCAGTTCCTCTCGCACGGCGACGTCTTCGACCGCTTCCCCGAGCTCAAGGTGATCATCTGCCACTGCGGGGGGGCGCTGGACAGGTTCATCCCGACCGACCATCACCTCGCGCAGAAGGACCTGAGCGGCAACCTCTTCTACGACACCTGCGGCTATGACCTGAACTTCCTTGAGGCGGCGATCAAGCAGCGCGGCGTGCCGCGGATGGTGTTCGGCACCGAGGCGCCAGGGTCGGGGCGCGCCGTGCGCCCGGAGACCGGCCGCACCAGCGACGACCTCGTGCCGGTCATCGACTCGTTCGGGTTCCTCACCGAGGAGGACAAGATCAAGATCTTCAACGAGAACCCGGCCCGGGTGGTGCCGGCGCTGGCCAAGATCCGCTGAGCACCGCCGGGAGGGTAAGTGAACAAAACCGACGACGCGACCCGGGCGGAGACAGTCGGCAGCCTGCTCCGCGATGACGCGGTGGTGCACGCCGCCCGCCGGGGCAGTCCCGCCGACACCGCGGTGCTCGACGACGCCGCGATCGACGCGATCAGGCTGCAGGAGGACATCGGGCTCGACGTCATCACCGACGGCGAGGTGCGGCGCACCGCCTGGGCGCAGACCCCGCGGTTCCTTGACTGCTTCGCGGCCACGGCCGGTCGCGGGGCGCTGAACTGGCGCGGCGCGACCGAGGGCCACAGCGGGGTCCCGGCCACCGACGCCGGGCGGCCCGCGGGGTACCCGGCGGTGGTCGGCCGGGTCGCCACCGCCCGCCGGACCGGCGACATGACCGACGATTACGCGTTCCTCATCCGGTACGCGCGGACCCGGACCAAGTTCACGATGCCCGCGCCCAGCTACCACCGCCGGTACTGGTCCCAGGAGCACTCGGGTGCCGTCTACGACTCGTGCGAGGAGTACCTGAGCCAGATCCGCGACTATCTTCGGGAAGTCGCGGACAAGCTCGTGTCCATGGGCTGCGACTACATCCAGCTCGACGCGCCGAACTATGGCTCGCTCTGCGACCCGGACACACGCGCGGCGATGATCGCCGACGGCCGCGACCCGGACGCCGAGCTGGCGTTCGACGCCGAGCTCGACAACTCGCTGCTGAGCGGGCTGTCCGGGGTGACCGGCGCGCTGCACGTCTGCCGCGGCAACGGGCCGGGCGGGGCGTGGCATTCGGCGGGCGGCTACGGCGCGATCTCCGGGGCACTGTTCCCGAAACTCGAGTTCGGCCGGCTGCTGCTCGAGTACGACTCGGACCGGGCCGGCACGTTCGCCCCGCTCGCCGACGTGCGCGAGGGCACCGTCGTGGTGCTCGGCCTGCTCACCACGAAGTCGGATCGGCTGGACGACGAGGAAGACGTGGCGGCGCGGATCGCCGAGGCGGCGCGCTACAAGCCGCTGTCCGAGCTGGCCCTGAGCACCCAGTGCGGGTTCGCCTCGGTGCCCATCGCCAACCCGGCGACCCCGGCGGCGCAGCGCGCGAAGCTGGAGATGGTGGTCAGCCTCGCGCGCCGGACGTGGCCCGCATGACCGCCGGCATCGTTTCCCGGCTGGCCGCCCTCGACACCTGCGCGTGCTCCGACGCCATGGACAAGCTGGGCCTGTCCGGGGTGGCGCACGGCCTGCGCTCGGTCACGGTCGCCCGGCGGATCGCCGGGCGGGTGCTCACCGTCCAGTTCGGGCCTGTTTCCGGCACGACCGCCTCCCGGCACTCGGCCACGGCGGCGATCGAGGCCGCCCAGCCCGGCGA
>JASHXJ010000550.1 GCA_030043595.1 Trebonia sp. | reverse complement strand
CGCCGGCAGCAGGTGATAGCCCGCCAGCGCCCCGGTCGCGGCGAGCGCGTCCACGAGGACCAGGCCGGCCGCGGGCCCGTCGGCCATGCCGACCGCGACGGCCCGGTTCAGCTCGACGACCGGGGACGGCGTCAGCCGGGCGAGCCGTGCGTACAGCCGGGCGATCGCCCGCCAGTCCGTGTCCGCGGCCCGGGCGGCGCTCGCGTGGCAGGCGGCGATCGCCGCCTGCAGCTGGTACGGACCGTCCTGGGAGCCGCCGCCCGCGGCGGCTCCCAGGACGGCAAGGCCCTCCTCGATCTCGTCGCGGTCCCACCGCGCCCGGTCCTGGTCCTCCAGGGTCACCAGTTCTCCGGCGTCGTCGACCCGGGCGCCGCGCCGCGAATCCTGCAGCAGCATCAGCGCGAGCAGGCCGAGCGCCTCCTGCTGGCCGGGCATCAGCGCGGCCAGCAGGCGCGCCAGCCGGATGCCTTCCGCGCACAGGTCCTGGCGCAGCAGGTCCGCGCCGGCGGTCGCGCTGTAGCCCTCGTTGAACAGCAGGTACAGCACGGCGAGGACGCCCGCGAGGCGTTCGGGAAGCAGCCGGGCGGGCGGCACGCGGTACGGGATCCCGGCGTTGCGGATCTTCCGCTTGGCGCGGACGAGGCGCTGCGCCATGGTCGGCTCGGCGGCAAGGAGCGCGCGGGCTATCTCGGCCGTGGTCAGCCCGGCCAGCGTGCGCAGTGTCAGCGCCACCCGGGCTTCCAGCGCCAGCGCGGGGTGACAGCAGGTGAAGATGAGCCGCAGCCGGTCGTCCGGTATGCCGCTCGGGTCGGCCTCGGAAACATCGCCGCCGGATAGGTCATCGGGCGCCAGCCGGGCCGCCTGCTCGAGCTTGGCGGTCTCGGTGGCCCGTCGCCGCAGGATGTCGACGGCGCGGTTGCGGGCGGTCGTGGTGAGCCACGCGCCCGGCCGGGCGGGCACGCCGTCGCGAGCCCACGACTGCAGCGCACGGGTGAACGCGTCCTGGGCGCACTCCTCGGCCAGGTCCCAGTCGCCGGTCACGGCGATCAGCGTGGCCACGATGCGGCCCCACTCGCCGCGGAACGCGGCGTCGACCGCGGCGGCGGCCGCGGCGCTAGGGTCAGTCACCAGGCAGCTCCTGTCGATCTCGCGTGCGGCCGTTCGTCGCCAGTGCGAAGGACCGCGATAGGGCGGCCCCCGCCGAAGGAGGAACAGCCATGAAGTACATGATGATCGTCTGCTACGACCCGGCGATGGAGTCGGCTAAGGACGACGGTGGGATGGACATCGACTCCTGGGTCAGCGAGATGGACGGCCGTGGCGTGCGCCTCGAGGGCCATCCGCTGTCCCCGGACGACGCCACCACCGTCCGCGTCCGCGATGGCGCGGTGCTCGTCTCGGACGGGCCGTTCGCCGAGACCAAGGAGCTGATGGTGGGCTACGACCTCCTCGAGTGCGCTGACCTCGACGAGGCGATCGAGGTGGCAGCCAAGCACCCGCTGGCCAGGCGCGGCGCCATGGAACTGCGCCCGTTCGGCGCGGACTGACCGGCGCCGTGGCCGAGGCGGCGTTCCGGGTCTGCACCGCCCGGAATGTCCGCTAAGCGGACGACGGGGTGCGCCAGTTGACCGTGGGCCGCAGCGCCTCGGGGCGCACCCGGTGCGCGTACCGCTTGGTGATCTCGAACAGCGACTCGATGAGCGTGTCGGACAGCAGGTGCGGCTGCAGGCCAAGGTCGACGAGCTTGGTGTGGGCGACCTTGTAGTAGTGCTCGGGCGCCTCGACCCGCGGGTTCTCCAGGTTCTCGATCGTGACCTCGCCGGGGTAGGCCCGCGCCACCGTGTCGGCGATCTCGCGGACCGACAGCGACTCGGTCATCTGGTTGAAGACGCGGAACTCGCCCTTGGTCGCCGGGTTCTCGCAGGCGATCTGGATGCACTGCACCGTGTCCCTGATGTCGATCAGGCCGCGGATCTGGCCGCCGGCGCCGTAGACGGTGAGCGGGTGGCCGGTCACCGCCTCGATCACGAACCTGTTCAGCACCGTGCCGAACACCGCGTCGTAGTCGAACCGGGTGGCCAGCCTGTCGTCGCGCGCGGTCTGCGGGGTCTGCTGGCCGTACACCACGCCCTGGTTCAGGTCGGTCGCCCGCAGGTCCCAGATCCGGCAGGCGAACTCGATGTTGTGCGCGTCGTGCACCTTGGACAGGTGGTAGAACGAGCCGGGCCGCTTGGGGAACATGACGCGGTCCCTGCGCCCGTTGTACTCGATGTCCAGCCAGCCTTCCTCGATGTCGATGTTCGGCGTGCCGTACACGCCGATGGAGCCGAGCTTGACCAGGTGAATCCTGGGGTCGATCTCGGCGATCGCGTACAGCAGGTTGAGCGTCCCGAGCACGTTGTTGGACTGGGTGTAGATCGCGTGGCTGCGGTCGATCATGGAGTAGGGCGCGGCGCGCTGCTCGGCGTAGTGCACCACCGCGTCCGGGCGGAAGTCCGAGATCATCCGGTACGTGAACACCGGGTCGGTGAGGTCGCCGACGTAGCAGCCGATCTCCCTGCCGGTCAGTTCCCGCCAGGCGGCGATCCGGCCGCGCAGCGGCTCGATCGGCACCAGGCTCTCGACGCCGAGCTCGTCGTCGTAGTGCCGGCGGGCGAAGTTGTCGGCGACCGCCACCTGGTGGCCGTGCTCCGACAGGTGCAGGGCCGTCGGCCAGCCCAGGTACCCGTCACCGCCCAGGACCAGGATCTTCATTCGGCCATCTCCTCCCGCAGTCGCCACGAACGCTACGTCTCTATCGTGCCCCATTAACGCGGCCCGCACCGCCGGGAAGGCCGCTGCCGGCTTCCGCGGCGGCCGGCGCCGACACGGCAGGTCTGCCAGCGGCACCTGACGTAACGGGGTAACGTGCTACTGGTACGAATGACCGAAGCATCCGTGCAGGTGCAGGCAGTCCCGCGGCGCCTGGGGGATGAGTCAAGAGGCCTGCGGTTTCCGTGCTGTTCGTGTCGTTGCTTCGAGAATCATCGGTCCCGAACCTGAGGAATTACATGGCACTCGCGCAGAACCGCCTCATTGCGGCATTGTGGGGCAAGCTCCGCACTAAGGTAGGGGTTCGTTTCACTCGCTTCGTCGGTGTCGCGGCCGCCTCGCTGGCTACCAGCGAGATCGCGCTTACGCTGTGCAATGGCGTGTTCCACCTCACGGCGACACCCGCTGCGATCATCAGCTGGTTCGCCGGAGCCGTTGTCAGCTACGTGCTGAGCCGGTGGGCGTGGGAACGCAAGGGCAAGCCTGACGTGCTCAGGGAGACCGTCCCGTTCTGGGTGGTCTCCGCCATGGTGGTCGTGATCTTGACGCTTGCCACGAAGTTCGGCTACCACGCCGCGGCCTGGATGGGCCTGCACGGCGCCAAGCACGTGCTGTTCGTCGACTTCGTCTACCTGGTGGCCAACCTGTTCACGTTCCTGCTGCGGTTCGTCATCTTCCATT
>JASHXJ010000549.1 GCA_030043595.1 Trebonia sp. | reverse complement strand
GGCCCGCCGAGCTCGGCGAGCAGCGCCTGGGCGACCGCGTGCCGCGGGATGCGCACCCCGACGGTCTTCTTCCCCGGGTGCTGCAGCCTGCGCGGCACCTCCTTGGTCGCCGGCAGGATGAAGGTGTAGCTGCCGGGGGTGGCGGCCTTGATCGCCCGGAAGACGCGGTTGGGCACGTAGACGAACTGGCCCAGCTGGGCGAAGTCCTGGCAGACCAGCGTGAGGTGGTGCCGGTCATCGAGGTGGCGGATCGCCCTGATCCTGGTGATGCCATCGCTGTTGCCGAGCTGGCAGCCAAGCGCGTAACAGGAGTCCGTCGGGTAGGCGATCACGCCGCCGGCGCGCACGATATCGGCCACCTGGATGATCGCGCGCCGTTGCGGGTTGGCCGGATGGATGTCGAAGTACCTGGCCATGCGATGAGTGTAGGCGTGCCGGCCCGCCCCGCCGAGTGGTCTTAGGGCTGCGGCGGGGGCTTGGGGATGCCGTCGCTGCCACGGGCGGGCCCGGTGGGGGGCTCCTGGTCACCGGCAGCATCAGACCCGGGGTCGGATCCGGGGTCCGAGCCTGGCGACGTGCCGGCCGTGGCGGCGCGGCTTTCCGCGATCAGTTCCTCAAGGCGCGGGCCGCGCAGGCGGCGGAACGTGCGGTGCGCGCGGGCACGGTCGAGGATGGCGACCTCCAGCTGGGAGGCCGAGAGCCCGGCCTGGTCGCCGTTCGCCGGCGACGAGGCCGAAGCCGAAGCCGAAGCCGGAGCAGCAGCGGAGGCCTGCCCGGGCGAGCCCGGCGACGGGGCGGCGAGCGCGGCCAGCGCCGCGCCGAGCGCCTCGGTCAGCGACATGCCGTCAGCGAACCGCTCCTTCAAGGCGGCCGTCACCTGGTCGGCCTGCCCGCCGAAGGCGACGAACCCCGGCTCGTCGGTGACCGAGCCGTCCCAGGTGATCCGGTAGATCTGGTCGGCATCGGGCTGCACCCCGACCTCGGCGACCACGATCTCGACCTCGTACGGCTTGCTGCTGTCGGTGGCGATGCCGCCCAGCGTTTGCGCGTACCAGTTCGCCACGCCGCGAGCGGTGACGTCGCCACGGTCGAACTGGTAGCCGGTCAGGTCGGCGTAGGTGACGCCCGCCTTGCGCAGGGTCTCGTACTCGTTGTACCGCCCGACGGCGGCGAACGCGATCCGGTCGTACAGCTCGCTGATCTTGTGCAGCACGCTGGAGGCGTTCGGCGTCACCATCAGGATGCCGCCCGCGTACTGGAGCACCACGGAGCTGCGGCTGCGCGCCACGCCCTTGCGCGCGTAGTCGGCCTTGTCCCGCATGGCCTGTTCGGGCGAGACGTAAAACGGCATGGACACCGCGGGCGCTTCCTTTGCTTGTAGTTGTGGCTGAGGGGTTTTCTGCGGGGCTAGCTCGCGGTCCGCAGCGGGGCGGGCGGCCCGTCAGGCGAGCGCATCCGGCTCTCCACCACCTGCTGCGCGTAGTCGGCGGACTCGGCCTCGGGCAGCCGCCGGAAGCCGTCGCCGGTGATCGTTGCGATGACCGGGAAGATCCCCCTGGTGAGGTCGGGCCCGCCGGTGGCGGAGTCGTCGTCGGCCGCGTCGTACAGCGCCTGCACGCACGCCAGTACCGCGTCGCTGACTTGCATGTCGTCGGAGTAGAGCTTCTTCAGGGCGCCGCGAGCGAAGACGGACCCGGAGCCGATCGAGTGGAACCTGTGCTCCTCGTAGGGGCCGCCGGCCACGTCGTAGCTGAAGATCCGGCCGGTGCCGGTGTCCTCTTCGTAGCCCGCGAACAGCGGGACCACCGCGAGGCCCTGCAGGGCGACGCCGAGGTTACCGCGGATCATGAACGCGAGCCGGTTCGCCTTGCCCTCCAGGGACAGCGACCGGCCCTCCATCTTCTCGTAGTGCTCGAGCTCGACCTGGAAGAGCCGGACGAACTCCAGGCCCACGCTCGCCGCGCCCGCGATGCCCATGGCGGAGAACTCGTCGCTGCGGAACACCTTCTCCACGTCCCGCTTGGCGATCATGTTCCCGGCCGTGGACCGCCGGTCGCCGGCCAGCACCACGCCGCGCCGGCAGGCGGCGGCCACGATCGTGGTGGCGTGCGGCAGGTTCCTGATGATGTCGCTGCCCCCGGGAACCTCGGGCAGCGAGCCAGTCCCCAGGCCGCGCAGCCCTGGCAGCAGGTCTGGATCGTAGGAGGCGAGGAATCCGGCGAACGAGGGAATCCGGGCCGTCATGAACGCCGCCGGCTGCCGTACCTTGCCGTCGAAGTAACCGCCCAACGCCGCCTCCCTGCCGAGTGTGGTGTCCCTGAGCAGACACTACTGCTCGTTCGGAATATGAATGCACATGTACCGCACCGGGACCTTTTCGCCGATCGCGAACCTCGGCGAAGCGGTCACTGGCCGCCCTTCTGCACGTAGGAGCGGACGAATTCCTCGGCGTTCTCCTCGAGCACCTCGTCGATCTCGTCGAGGATCGCGTCCACGTCGTCGGACAGCTTCTCGTGCCGCTCCTTGACCTCCTCGGCCGACGCGGCCTGATCCTCCTCGGTCTCCTCGGCCCGCCGCGTTGTCTGCCGCTGGCCTCCGGTGTCCTTGTTCGTTGCCATCTGTGGTACCTCCGTCGTTCCGGGGGTGGCCCCCCGACAGCTCCAACGTTATCGTCGCCCGCGCGCGGCATGCCCAATCCTCCGCCGGGCCATTGGTACCAAGTTGCTATTCCGTTGGTCCGGTTAGTCCTGGGCGGTGAGCGCGGCGACCAGGTCGCCCGCGGTGCGGCAGCGGTCGAGCAGCTCGCCGACATGGGCGCGGGTGCCGCGCAGCGGCTCCAGCGTGGGTACCCGCTGCAGCGACTCCCGGCCGGGGATGTCGAAGATCACCGAGTCCCAGGAGGCGGCGGCCACCGAGTCCGCGTACTGGCGCAGGCACCGGCCGCGGAAGTACGCCCTGGTGTCCTCGGGCGGGTTGTCGATGGCCCAGGTGACCGCCTGCTCGTCGGTCATCCGGGTCATCCGGCCGCGGGTGGCCAGCCGGTTGTACAGGCCCCGGTCCTGGCGGACGTCGGAATACTGCAGGTCGACGAGCTGGAGCCTGGGATGGTCCCAGCTCAGCCCGTCCCGGCTCCGGTACCCCTCGAGAATCTCGAGCTTGGCGACCCAGTCCAGTTCCCGGGACAGCTGCATGGGGTCTTCGGCCAGCCGGTTGAGCACCGACTCCCACCGGTTGAGCACGTCGCTGGTCATCTCGTCCAGGTCGGTGCCGTACTTGTCCTCGGTGTACTTGCGGGCCAGTTCCAGGTACTCGGTCTGCAGCTGCACCGCGGTCATCTTCCGGCCGTCCCGCAGCGCCACCAGGTGCCGCAGCGACGGGTCGTGCGATACCGCGCGCAGGTCCGCGACCGGCGCCTCGATCGTCAATTCGCCGTTGAGGAACTTGTCCTCGATCATCGCGAGCACCAGCGCGGTGGTCCCCATCTTCAGGTAGGTGGCCACCTCGCTCATGTTCGCGTCGCCGATGATCACGTGCAGCCGCCGGTACTTCTCCGGGTCGGCGTGCGGCTCGTCACGGGTGTTGATGATGGGACGCTTGAGCGTCGTCTCCAGGCCGACCTCGACCTCGAAGAAGTCGGCGCGCTGGCTGATCTGGAACCCCGATCCGCGCCCGTCGGCGCCGATCCCGACCCGGCCCGCGCCGCAGAACACCTGCCGGGTGACGAAGAACGGCGTCAGGAACCGGACGATGTCCGCGAACGGCGTGGACCGGCGCATGAGGTAGTTCTCGTGGCAGCCATAGGAGGCGCCCTTGTTGTCGGTGTTGTTCTTGTAAAGCTGAATGCCGTGGCTGCCGGGGACCGTCGCCGCCTTGGCCGCCGCCTCCGCCATGATCCGCTCGCCGGCCTTGTCCCAGATCACCACGGACAGCGGGTTGGTGCACTCAGGCGCCGAGTACTCCGGGTGCGCGTGGTCGACATACAGCCGCGCCCCGTTGGTGAGGATGACGTTGGCCAGCCCCAGGTCCTCGTCGGTGAGCTGGGTCGAGTCCGCGGCCTCGCGGGCGAGGTCGAACCCGCGCGCGTCCCGCAGCGGGTTTTCTTCCTCGAAGTCCCAGCGGGCGCGCCGCGCCCGCGCGGCGGTGGCCGCCTGGTACGCATTGACGATCTGCGACGACGTGACCATCGCGTTGGCACCCGGCTGGCCCGGTACGGCGATGCCGTACTCGGTCTCGGTGCCCATGACCCTCAGCACACTCATAGTTGTTCAGCGTAGTGCCGGCGGACACCATCGTCGCCCGGCACACCCTGCTCGTAACTCAAAGGTACTGACCGGTGTTCGAGACTGTGTCGATGGAACGGCCTGCCTCGGTGCCCTGCTTGCCCGAGACGAGCGTCCTGATGTAGACGATGCGCTCGCCCTTCTTGCCGGAGATGCGGGCCCAGTCGTCGGGGTTGGTGGTGTTCGGCAGGTCCTCGTTCTCGCTGAACTCGTCCACGCAGGCGGCGAGCAGGTGCGCGACCCGGATGCCCTTCTGGCCGGTGTCGAGGAACTCCTTGATGGCCATCTTCTTGGCCCGGGCCACGATGTTCTCGATCATGGCTCCGGAGTTGAAGTCCTTGAAGTACAGGACTTCCTTGTCGCCGTTGGCGTAGGTGACCTCGAGGAAGCGGTTCTCCTCGGACTCGCTGTACATCCGCTCGACGACGCGCTGGATCATGCCCTCCACCGTCGACTCCCGCGAGTCGCCGTGCTCGGCGAGGTCGTCGGGGTGCAGCGGCAGCTCGGTGAGCACGTACTTGGAGAAGATGTCCCTGGCCGCCTCGGCGTCCGGCCGCTCGATCTTGATCTTGACGTCCAGGCGGCCCGGCCGCAGGATCGCCGGGTCGATCATGTCCTCGCGGTTGGAGGCGCCGATGACGATGACGTTCTCCAGGCCCTCCACGCCGTCGATCTCGCTGAGCAGCTGCGGGACGATCGTGTTCTCCACGTCGGACGAGACACCCGAGCCCCGGGTGCGGAAGATCGAGTCCATCTCGTCGAAGAACACGATCACCGGCATGCCCTCGCTGGCCTTCTCGCGGGCCCGCTGGAAGACGAGCCTGATGTGCCGCTCGGTCTCGCCGACGTACTTGTTCAGCAGCTCCGGGCCCTTGATGTTGAGGAAGAAGCTCTTCCCCTCCTGCTTCTTGCCGCCGTCGCCGTCGGCCGCGTCCGCGGCGGTCTTCGCCGCGACCTGCTTGGCCAGCGAGTTCGCCACCGCCTTGGCGATGAGCGTCTTGCCGCAGCCGGGCGGGCCGTACAGCAGCACGCCCTTGGGCGCGCGCAGCTGGTGCTCGCGGAACAGGTCCGCGTGCAGGTAGGGCAGCTCGATGGCGTCGCGGATCTGCTCGATCTGCGCCGCCAGGCCGCCGATGTCCTTGTAGGAGATGTCCGGGACCTCTTCGAGGATGAGCTCCTCGACCTCGGCCTTCGGAATGCGCTCGTAGACGTAGCCGGAGCGCGGCTCGAGCAGCAGCGAGTCGCCGCCCCTGAGGGTCTGGTTGAGCAGGGGCTCGGCGAGCCGGACCACCCGCTCCTCGTCCGCGTGCGAGATCACCAGGGCGCGCTCGGTGTCGGCGAGCACCTCCTTGAGCATCACGATCTCGCCCACGGTCTCGTAGCCCTGCGCGATGACGATGTTCAGCGCCTCGTTGAGCACGACCTCCTGGCCGGGCCGCAGCTCTTCCAGCTCGACGTTGGGGCTGACGTTGACCCGCATCTTCCGGCCGCCGGTGAAGACGTCGGCGGTGTTGTCCTCGCGCGCGGCGAGGAACACCCCGAAGCCGGACGGCGGCTGCGCCAGCCGGTCGACTTCCTCCTTGAGAGCGACGATCTGGTCCCTGGCCTCGCGCAGCGTCGACGCCAGCCGCTCGTTCTGACCGGTCACCGACGTGAGGCTGGCCTCTGTCTCGCGGAGCCGTTCCTCCAGCAAGCGGACCTGGCGTGGTGAATCAGCGAGCCTCCTGCGCAGCACCGCGATCTCCTCGTCGAGGAAGGAGATCTGCGCGGTAAGGCTGCTCACCTCATCCTCGTGCCGCGAAGCCCGCCCACCGTCATCCCTAGCCGCCACGGCCCTCACCTCCTCCCGGGGAGCACGAACTACCTCGACCTTACCTATCTGACGGCCTTCTCCAAACCTGCCGACGGGCATCCAATTGATCACGCCTGCCGGTTTTCGGACAGAATCCGCAGGTTAACAGCCTATTCACAACCCAGAGTCAAACTTCCATCGCGTACGGTAGCGTTTCTGACACTGCTTTTTGGGGTTCCTGAGGCGTGTCTGGTTCCTGAGGTTCCCGAGGCCCGTCTGGTTCCCGGGCTTCATCCGGTTCTTCCGGGTGGGCGCCCTTGGCCGGACGGCGGCGGCGGGGCGGGGCGCTCACCCCGGCCGCGAGCCGCCGGGCGGTCACCAGGAAGCCGGTGTGCCCGATCATCCGGTGGTCGGGCCGCACCGCGAGGCCGTCCACGTGCCAGCCGCGCGCCAGCGTCTCCCACGCGGCCGGCTCGAAGAACCCGCCATGCCCGCGCAGCTCCTCGACGATCCGGGACAGCTGCGTGGTCGTCGCCACGTAACAGCAGATCAGCCCGCCAGGGATCAGGGCGAGGGCCGCGTCGGGGACACACTCCCAGGGGGCGAGCAT
>JASHXJ010000548.1 GCA_030043595.1 Trebonia sp. | reverse complement strand
CGACGGCGCGCCGCTGGCGCACCTGGCCGCGCACGGGCACCACGACCGGGAGAACGTCCTGTTCTCCCGTCTCGACCTCGCCGACGGGCCGCTGATGGCCTACGACATCCAGCGGCTGTCCGTGCCGCCCCGGCAGGTGGTGCTGTCCGCCTGCGACGTGGGCCGCACCGTTGTCAGGGCAGGCGACGAGATCCTTGGCTTCACGGCGGCGCTGCTGCACATCGGGACGCCCACGGTCATCTCGAGCGTGAGCCGGGTCGCCGACGATGAGGCGCTGGGCATCATGACCGCCTATCACCGCGCGCTGTCGGCGGGCTCACGGCCCGCCGAGGCCCTTGCCCTCGCCGCCCCGGCGACCGTACCGCACGGTGCGGCCGACGGCGAACTTCTGACACCGTTCGTCTGCTTTGGTGCCGGATGACCGGTATCTGGCGGCGGTCATAGCCCTCTTTATCGGCGTCAGGGTCCCTTCCAGCCAAGGGAAAGGGACCGATAGCAAGGGGGCAAAGAAGAAAATGCCAAACGTCAACGACGCCGAGATCACCGGCCTCTACGTGAGCCAGAGCCAGTCCCCTGGAGTCCAGGACGACGCGCCGAACGCGCCGGGGGCGAGCACGGTCATCGGTACCACGTTCGAGGTCACCCTGGAGATGGTGGCAGGCAGCGACCTCAACACGGCGGCCTACACCCTCACGGTGAGCTGCGCCAACCTGACCAAGTGGACGTCCGCAAGCGCCCTGGTCCCCGCGTTCCCGCCGACTACGCCGCCCCCGGCCACGGTCGGGGCAAGCCCATGGAAGGCAGAGAACGTTTACTTCGTCTACTCGGACAACCAGCCCGTGACCATCCCGGCCGGCTTCGGAGGCGGCCAGGTGTATCAGTACACGGCGTCCCTGATCACCACCAACGGCGAGGTGGCGTCGATCAAGCAGAGCGACCCGTTCGTCCTGTACTGAGCCGAGCCACGACCTAGAACCGGGCCTGGCGGCTGGCCTGCTCTCCGCGCGGAGAGCAGGCCAGCCGGCTTTGCGCCCTAGCCACTGCCTGGCTCGCGGGGAACAATGTTCGGCATGACCACAATGGAGCGGTCCGGAACACCGGCGGATATCGCCGCCGACCGCGCGGCGATCGAGGCCGAGATCGCGGACAGCACGCTGCTCACCGCGTACGCGGACACGGTCGCGGCGGCGGCTGACGTCGAGGCGCACCGCTGGCTCGAGGACGGGCAGTGGCGGTCGCTGACCTACCGCGAGGTATACGAGCAGGTGCGCGACCTGGCGCTCGGCCTCGCGATGATCGGCTTGCGGCCAGGCGAGTTCGCGGTGATCTGGTCGCGCAACCGTTCCGAGGCGACGGTTGCTGACTACGCCGTCATGCACGCCCGCGGCGTTCCCGTGTTCATCTACAACACGGTGACCGCGGAGCAGGCGGCGTACATCGCCGGCCACTGCGAGGCGGCCGTCGCCATCGTGGAACGGGAGTTCCTGCCCAGGCTGCTGTCGGTCTGGGCGCAGCTGCCGAAGCTGCGCCAGGTCATCGTCATTGACGGGGAGTCGGACAGCGCGATCGGCTGGCCGCAGCTGCTCGGCCTGGGGCACGCAGAGGCGCAGCGCTCGCCCGGCCTGTTCGAGCAGACCTGGCGCCAGGTGAAACAGGACGACCTGGTCACGCTGATCTACACGTCGGGTACCACCGGGCAGCCGAAGGCCGTCATGCTGACCCACCGCAACGTGCGCTACTACCAGCTGGCCACGATCCGGGTGGTCCCGCTTGAGGAGCAGAGCGACGACGACGGCACCGCCCGGCTGATCTCCTACCTGCCGATGGCGCACATCACTGGCCGCTCCGTGGACCAATGGGGGGCGATGGCCCGCCCGCTCACGCTCAGCTACTGCCCGGACGCGCTCAAGCTCTTCGAGATCGCGGCTCAGGTCCATCCGACCGCCCTGATCGGCATCCCGCGGGTCTGGGAGAAGCTGTACGCGGCGCTGCGCGGCGCATTGCCCGACGTGTCGCCGGCGGCCGTCCGCGCCCTGCCGGACGAGTACAGGCAGGGTGTGCTCAGCTATATCGGCCTGGACCGCTGCCGCGTCGCGACCAGCGGCGCGGCGCCCATCGACCCGGCGATCGTCGAGTTCTTCAAGGCTCTGGGCCTGCCGTTCAGCGAGGGCTGGGGGATGTCCGAGCTGTCCAACGCCGCCACGCTCACCGCGCCAGGCGCCTCCCGCGTCGGCGCGGTCGGCCGGGCGTTTCCCGGTATGGAGCTGCGGACAGCCGAGGACGGCGAGGTACTGGTCCGCGGCCCGCTGGTGATGCGCGGCTACTACAAGGATCCGGAGCGTACGGCGGAGGCGCTGGACGCGGACGGCTGGATGCACACAGGCGACATCGGCGAACTCGACGCCGATGGCTTCCTCAAGATCACCGACCGGAAGAAAGAGCTGATCATCACCTCCGGCGGCAAGAACATCTCGCCCGCCCTCGTGGAGTACGAGCTGCAGCGGCACCCGCTGATCGGCCAGGCGTGCGCGATCGGCGACCGGCGCAACTACGTGACCGCCCTGCTCGTGCTCGACCCTGAGGCGGCTCCGGCGTGGGCGCGCGCCCACGGCATCGAGGCCGCTGGCCTCGCTGACCTCGCCGAGAACCCGGAGGTGCTTGCCGAGATTGAGCGCGGCGTCGCGGCCGCGAACGCGCACCTGGCCCGGGTGGAGCAGGTCCGCCGGTACCGGGTGCTCCCGAACGAGTGGACAGCCGAGACCGGCGAGCTCACCCCCACGCTGAAGCGCCGCCGCCGGGTGATCATCGACCGCTACGCCGACGAGATCAGCCAGCTCTACGCGTGACGCCCAATATCATGGGCGACGTGACAACCGGACATCAGCTCAGGCTCTACAACTCGCTCGGACGGCGGATGGCAGACTTCACGCCGTCCGCCGACGTGGTTGGCCTGTACAGCTGCGGTCCCACCGTGTACTCGTTCCCGCACCTGGGCAACATGCGGCCGTACGTGTTCGCTGACACGCTCAGGCGCGCGCTGCGCTGGAAGGGCCTGCCGGTCCGGCACGTCACGAACATCACCGACGTGGGACACGCCGTCGCTGACAGCGACACCGGCGAGGACAAGCTCGAGGTGGCGGCGCTGCGCGAGCGCCGTTCGGTAGAGGAAATCGCGGTTCTCTACACGAAGGCGTTCTTCGACGACATCGCGGCGCTGAACGTGCTGCCCGCTGACGAGTACCCGCGGGCCAGCGCGTTCGTGCCGCAGATGATCGAGTTCGCCGCCCGCCTGGAGGAGCGGGGCTACACCTACCTGCTGCCGTCCGGGCTGTACTTCGACACGTCCAGGTCGCCCGGGTACGGCGCGCTGGCGATGATGGACGTGGCCGGCCAGCGGGAGGCCGCGCGGGTCGAATACGTCGAGGGCCGCAGGAACAAGACCGACTTCGCCCTCTGGCGCGCCGAAGAGCCAGGGGTCCGCCGCGTCATGCGCTGGGACTCGCCGTGGGGCTGGGGCGCGCCGGGCTGGCACCTGGAGTGCTCGGTGATGTCGATGGCGCTGCTCGGCGAGCACTTCGACATCCACACCGGCGGCGTGGACCACCGCGAGCTGCACCACGTGAACGAGATCGCGCAGAGCGAGGCCTACCTCGGCGACGGGGAGCCGTGGGTGCGGTTCTGGCTGCACAACGAGTTCCTGCTGATGAACGCGGCGAAGATCGCCAAGTCGGCGGGCGGCGGGCCGCGGCTGGCCGACCTCGCCGACGCCGGCTACCACCCGATGGCCTACCGGCTCTTCCTGCTCGGCGGTCACTACCGCAGCCAGCTCGACTTCACCACGCAGGCGGTCGACGCTGCCCAGGCGACGCTGCGCCGGCTGGTCACCCGCGTCGAGCCGCTGCGCCCGCTTCCCGAGGCCGGCACGTTCGAGGCCGCCCGGGCACTGCTGGCGGACGACGAGGCCGGCGACCGCGACAAGGCCGCGATGGCGTACCTGGACCAGATCGACGCGGCGATCTGCGCGGACCTGGCCACGCCGAAGATCCTCGCCGCCGTCCAGGAGGCGCTGCGCGACCCCGACATCAGCTCCGAAGGGCTCCGCGTCGTCGTCGCGGCCGCCGATGCGCTGCTCGGCCTGCGCCTCGCCGACCTGGACCCGCGGGCGATCGACCGCCGCCGCTCGCTGTCCGACCTGGACCCCGCGCAGGTGGCGGCGATCGAGCGCCTCATCGCCGAGCGCACCAATGCCCGCGAGGAACGCGACTGGTACCGCGCCGACGAGATCCGCGCCGAACTGGACAAGCTTGGCGTCCAGGTCACCGACACCCCGGCCGGACCGGCCTGGGAGCTCCGCTGACCGACCCCGCTCCGCGGGCGTACCGCGTTACGCGGCGGCGCCGTCGCGTTCGCCGGTCCTGACCCGCAGCACGCTGTCCACGGGGCAGACCCAGATCTTCCCGTCGCCGATGGCGCCGGTATTGACTGACTTGGCGATCGCCTCAGCCACCAGCCCAGCGGCCGCATCCTGGACGACGACGTCAACCCGCAGCTTGGGCAGCATCAGGACCGCCGGGTCCGCTGGCGCGGCGGCGGCCAGGTGGCCGTACTGCTGGCCGAAGCCCCGCACCTCCGTCACGGTCATCCCGCGCGCCCCCGCATCGGTCACGGCGCGCGTCACGTCGTCCAGCCGTTCCGGCTTGACGATCGCGGTGATCAGCTTCATCTCGCGCTCGCCTCCCTCCGCAGCTGACCGCTCCAGGTACCTATAGGTACGCAGCCTTAGCATGCCTGGGCCGCCGCGCCGGGCGAAGAGGCTAACGTCCCTGCTGCCGTCAGGCGCAAAGCTCCCGCTCCAGTGGCGTGCGGAAGCGCGGCGTCACCCGCGCCGGGCCCAGCCACGACTCCAGCCGCGCGGCTTGCGCCGCGATCGCCGCCGACGCCTCCGAGCCGGTGTCGTCCAGCAGCCGCCACACCACCTCGCCGGACGCGCGCTGCGCCCACCCGCCGGCGATCCGGCCCGCCCACCATACGGTAGGCCCGATGTTGCCGGTCCTGTCGAACAGCGCAGGCCCGTGCGGGCCGAGGTACCAGCCGCGCGACTGCCAGCCCATCGGGGTCGGGTCGAGCGCCGGCAGCAGCGACGCGACCGGCGCCACGTCCGCGTCGAAATCCTCGTCGCCGGCGAGCAGGATCCCGGTCTGCCCGTCCAGGTCCAGCTCGCGCACTGGCAGCGCCGCCAGCGCGGCCCTGGTCTGGGCGCCGCTCCACCCGGCCCACCACTGCAGGTCGCTAGCCGGCGCCGGGCCGAACGCCAGCAGCCACCGCCGCGCCAGTTCGGTCCGCGCGGCCGCCGCGTCAGTGCCCGCCCCGCCCCCGTCGTCCGCCCCGCTGTCCGCCCCGTCGTCCGCGCCGTCGTCCGCCCCGTCGTCCGCCGGCTCAGTGTCCGCCCCGGTCAGCCACGCCGCCGCGGGGAACCACTCGAACTGGCCGGACGACCAGCCGCCGCGACGGTGCCCGCGGACCATGTGCCCTTCGGCGGCGACCAGCACGAGCACCCGGCTGGTGATGTTCGCCGCCCCGCCGTAGCTCTTGTCCGGCACGTAGACGAGCTGCGTCCGCAGCCGCGGCTCGTCCGCCGACAGCTGCGCACCGGTCGCGCTGCCCCGCACGGCGAGCGCCCGCAGGACGCCCGCCTCGGTGTCCCGCAGCCACCCGGCCGCGTCCCCCGCTCCGATGCCCCCGTTCGCCAGGTCCCGCTCCAGCTGGCGCCGCAGCCGCCGCGCGACGTCGTCCGTGCAGGCCCGCTGCACTACAGGCAGGAGCGGGGCTGGCACGACGAACATGGTCCTGCGCATTCCCAGCATCCGAACGATCCGCCGCTTCTCGAACAGCGCCTCGTCGACCGCCCCGGTGGTGGCGGCCTCGGTGCGGGCCCATGCCGACAGGTACACGGTTACCGGGTCGGTGGCGTGCGGCGCGACCATCGCGTCCGCGGCCGCGGTAACCGTCGCGGCGGGCGCGGACAGCAGGTGCCTGACCTGGAGCCTGGCCCGCCGCTGCGCGACGCTGACCGTGCGGGTCATGGCGCTGCCGCCGTGACCACGGTCGCTCCCGCCCGCGCGCGGTGGTGTACCCGTGCGGACAGGCCCGCGGCGGACATCGCCGCCGTCATCAGGCCCGCCTGGCGGTCGCTGGTCTCGACCAGCAGCCGGCCCCGGCCGCCTGGCGCCAGCCAGTCCGCCGCCCCGGCCGCCACCCGGCGCAGCACGGCCAGCCCGTCCGGAGCGCCGTCGAGTGCGGTGCGCGGCTCGTGGTCACGGGCTTCAGTCGGCAGCATGCTGATGTCCGCGGTGGGGACGTACGGCGCGTTGCAGATCAGCACCGTGACGCGGCCGCGCAGCGCCGCCGGCAGCGGTGCGAACAGGTCACCCTGGTAGACGTGGCCGCCG
>JASHXJ010000547.1 GCA_030043595.1 Trebonia sp. | reverse complement strand
CTGGGCCACATCCGGGGCGTTCCGGCCTCCGGCAGCGGCCCGGTGACCACCAGGTCGCGCTGGCCGCCCAGCTCGATGATGGCCCGCTCGGCCATGTGGGCGGGCAGCGGCCTGCCGTGCCAGCCCTCGCGGTCTTCGACCTCGTCGAACCCGCGGCCCTTGCGGGTGCGGGCCAGGATCACCGTAGGCCGGTCCGCGCCGGCGGCGCTGTCGAATGCCTTGTCGATCTGCTCGATGTCGTGCCCGTCGATGACTTCGGCGTGACAGCCGAACGCCTCGACCCGCCTGGCGTAGGCGTCGAGGTCCCAGCCCAGCTCGGTCGGGCCGCGCTGGCCGAGGCGGTTCACGTCCACGATCGCCGTCAGGTTGCGCAGCCGGTAGTAGGCGGCCTTATCCAGCGCCTCCCACATCGATCCCTCCGCCGTCTCGCTGTCGCCGCACAGCACCCAGACCCGGTACGGCAGCTCGTCGAGGTACCGGCCGGCCAGGGCCACCCCGACGCCGTCGGGAAGCCCCTGGCCGAGCGAGCCGGTGGCGACGTCGACCCACGGCAGCACCGGGGTGGGGTGGCCTTCCAGCCGCGAGCCGAACCGCCGGTACCCGGTCATCAGCTCCTCGTCGGAGACGACGCCCGCCGCCTTGAACAGTGAGTACAGCAGCGGCGACGCGTGCCCCTTGGAAAAGATGAGGTGGTCGTTGGCCGGGTCGTCCGGGCGCTGCCAGTCGTAGCGGAAATGCCGGGCCAGCAGCACGGCCATCAGGTCGGCGGCTGACATGCTCGATGTCGGATGGCCGGACCCGGCGGCGGTACTGCACCGGATCGAGTCGACCCGGAGCTGGGCGGCGAGCTCGCGGATATCGTCCATGGTCGGCACGGTCATGACGGTCCCCTCAGTCTGCACGCGATTACGATCGGCTACGACTGGGAAACTACCCGTCGCCAGATGGCTTAGTGCTTCCTCCGTTGCCTTAACGAAGCAATTCGCGAACGGTGTGGTACTGCGCCTCCGATTCGGGTGTCCGCTGCCACAGCTCGATCACCGTTCCCCGGGCGCTGGCGGCGTCGAGGTAGACCCACGGGAACAGGTTGCCTGGTCCGGTGCCGTCGATGAGGAGCTCTAGCTCCGGATCAGTCCGGCGTGCCGCCGCGAGCTCCCCGTCCAGGTCGGCCACGAGGAAGGCGAGGTGGTGCATGCCCTCGCCGCGCTCGGCGAGGAACGCCGCGTGCGGCGAACGGTCGTCGAGGGGCTGCAGCAGTTCGAGCACCACGCCCCCCAGGGCGCCGAAGGCGATCTTCAGCGAGACCGGCACCGGCTTGCCGTGTACGAGCACGCTGTCGAAGCGCAGCTCCTCCCCCATGCTCAGGAACGGGCCCGCGCCCAGGCGCGCGGTCAGCTCCTGCTGGGCGGCGGCGCAGTCGCGCACGACCCAGCCGATGTGGAACAGCTCCCCCAGGCGCGGCGCCGCGGTCATCCCGGCATCCCGTCGGTCTCGACGACGCACACTGGCTCGCCGACCCGCACGTCGCTGCCCTCGGCAACCGCGTGCTCGACCATGACGCCGTCGCCGGTGGCCTCGACCTCCTGGCTGATCTTCTCCGTCTCGATCTCGTAGAGGGGATCGCCCTTGCGGAACGCCTCGCCCGGCTGCTTGCAGAACCGGACGATCGTCGCTTCCTCCATCGTCATCCCGATCTTCGGCAGCTTGACCCGCACGCGCATCGTCACGCGGGCACCCCCTGCCTGTGGTTCTCGGTGCGGCCGAGCAGCTCGCGGACGGCGGCGGCGATGCGGGCCTCCCCCGGGATCACGTGCGCCTCCGCGTTCGGGGCGTAGGGGATCGCCACGTTCGGCGTCGTGACACGGCGGATCGGTCCCTTCAGCAGGGAGAAGCCCTTCTCCGCCACCACGGCGGCGATCTGGCTGGCCGCCGAGCAGCACTCGCGAGCCTCGTCGACGACGACGAGATGGCCGGTCTTCGCGACCGAGGACAGCACGCAGTCCTCGTCGAAGGGCACGAGAGTGCGGGGGTCGATCACCTCGACGCGCAGGCCCTCGGCGTCGAGCGCCGCCGCCGCGGCGAGCGCGGGCTTCAGCATCCGCCCGATGGCCACGACGGTAGCGGCGTCACCTTCCCTGCGCACGGCGGCCTTCCCGAACGGCACGAGGTACTCGCCGTCGGGCACCTCGCCGAGCTCGCCGCCGCGGCCGTTCGGCTCGAGGAGGAAGCACGGGTTCTTGCTGCGGATCGCCGTCTTGGTCAGGCCCTTCGCATCGGCGGGCGTGGCCGGGACAGCCACGTTCACCCCGCCGAGGTTCATGAGCATCGGGTAGGAGGTGTCGGAGTGCTGGGCCGCGTTGGCGGAGCCCCCGCCGATGGTGGCGATGATCGTGATCGGGAGCTCCATCTGGCCGCCGGTCATCAGGCGGAGCTTCGACATCTGGTTGCCGATCGCGTCCATGCCCGTGTACAGGAAGTTCGAGAACATCATCTGCACGACCACGTGGTAGCCGGCCGAGGCGAGGCCGACCGCCATGCCGGTCAGCGTGGTCTCGCAGATCGGGGTGTTGCGGATGCGGTCATGGCCGAACTGCTCGTGGACCCCCCGCAGGTCGCCGACGATCGACAGCTCGACGTCCTCGCCGTAGACGATGACCTTCGGGTCGCGCGCCATCTCCTCGACGACGGCGTCGTGGATGGCCTGGATGAGACGGGTGCGGGCCATGGTCTATGACTCCTCGGGTGCGAACATCAGCGTCTCGGCGAGTTCGGGGTCGGCGGGCTGGCCGGCCTCGGCGTAGGCCACGGCCTCGTTAACGCGGTCGAGGACCTCGGCCTCGATCCGGTCGAGTTGCGCCGCGCTGGCGGTCCCGTCCGAGACAAGCCGGGAACGGAAGCGGGCGATCGGGTCGTTGTCCTGCCGCCAGCCGGCGATCTCCTCGTCGGACCGGTACCGGCCGGTGCCGAGCACGAACGACTCGGCCTCGAAATGGCCCTGGATGCGGTAGGTGCGCGCCTCGATGAACGACGGGCCGCCACCCTCGCGGGCGCGGCGGACCGCCTCGCCGGCCGCCCGCCAGACGTCGGTCGCGTCGTTGCCGTCGACCTCGGCGGCCGGCATCGAGAACGCCCGGGCGCGGTCCGCGATGCGCCCTGCCGTCACTTCGGCGGACGGCGTGAACTCGGAGAACCCGTTGTTCTCGCAGACGAAGATCACCGGCAGCTGCCAGAGCGTCGAGATGTTCAGGGTCTCCATGAGCGCGCCCTGGTTCGACGCCCCGTCGCCGAAGAAGCAGACCGACACCTTGCCGTCGCCGTCGAGCCTGGCGCCGAAGGCCGCGCCGGTCGCGATCGACAGCCCCGCGCCCACGATCCCGTTCGCCCCGAGGATTCCCTTGGAGATGTCGGCGACGTGCATCGAGCCGCCCATGCCCTGGCAGATCCCCTCGCGCTTGGCCCAGATCTCGGCCATCATCGTCCGGATGTCGCCGCCTTTGGCGACGAAATGGCCGTGGCCGCGATGAGTCGAGGTGGCGTAGTCGCGATCGGACAGGTGCGCGCACACCCCCGCCGCGACCGCCTCCTCGCCGATGTAGAGGTGGACGGCCCCAGGCAGCTTGCCTGCGGCGCTGTCGTCTCGCAGTCGCTCCTCGACGCGGCGGATCAGCACCATCGTCTCGAACAGCCGGAGCGCCTCCGCTGGCGACGGCCCATCGCCAGCATGACTGCGCTGCGGGTTGTCGCCGAGCCCTGTCGCTGTCATCCCTCCTCCTCCTTTGGCACTAGCAGTCGTCATCGACAGGTCCAGCATCGCACCCCGCCTCCGTGTCCGGCAGTCTCAGGATTGAGACCGCGCTGCGCGGCCGGGCTGGGTGGCAATGCCCTCGGCGGGCGCCGCATGCCGGGATGCAGGCGCCACGGCTCGTTCGGAAAAATCATTGTTATCCCGAACGGACCGGGGCGCCTCTTCCGGGGTCAGCTGAGCGCCAGGTCGGGGCGGATCGGCCGGCCCTGGATGGCTCGCCATACGGCGGCCGGGGTCAGCGGCATGTCCGCGTGCACGACGCCGAACGGGGCGAGCGCGTCGACGACTGAGTTGACGACCGCGGCGGGCGAGCCGACGGTGGCTGACTCGCCGATCCCCTTGGCTCCGATCGGATGATGCGGGGACGGCGTGACGGTCGCGCCGAGCTCGGGTGACGGGCACTCCATCGACGTCGGCAGCAGGTAGTCCATGAACGAGCCGCCCAGGCAGTTGCCGGACTCGTCGAACACGATCGCCTGCATCAGCGCGATGCCGATGCCGTCGGCTATGCCGCGGTGCACCTGTCCCTCGACGATCATCGGGTTGATCCGGACACCGCAGTCGTCGACAGCGATGAAGCGCCGCACCTTGACCTCACCGGTGCCCGGATCCACGTCCGTCACGCAGATGTAGGCCCCGAACGGGTACGTCAGGTTGGGCGGGGTGTAGACGGCCGACGCGTCCAGGTGCGCTTCGACTCCGTCCGGCAGGTCCAGCGTCGAATGCGCGGCCATCGCGATCTCGGCGATGCCGCGGGCCTGGTCCGGATCGCCGCGCACCCGCCACTTGCCGTCCAGCCACTCCAGGTCGTCCGCGGCCACCTCGAGCATGGCCGCCGCCACCAGGCGCGCCCGCTCGCGCACCTTGCGGGCCGCGACGACGGCGGCGGCCCCGGAGACCGGCGTGGACCGTGACCCGTAGGTGCCCAGGCCGAACGGGGTCCGGTCGGTGTCGCCGTGCACGACCTCGACGTCGTCCGGCGACAGCCCGAGCTCGTGGGCCACGATCTGCGCGAACGTGGTCTCGTGCCCCTGGCCCTGGGTCTGCACGGAGATGCCCAGCACAGCCTTGCCGGTCGGATGCACCCGCAGGTCGGCGCCGTCGGCCATGGCCAGACCGAGGATGTCCATCTGGCTGCGGGGCCCGGCGCCGACGCCCTCCGTGAAGAAGCTGAGCCCGATGCCCATGTACTCGCCGCGGGCCCGCCGCTGCGCCTGCTCGCGGCGCAGTTCCGCATAGCCGGCGATATCCAGCGCGAGCCGCAGCGCGCGCGGGTAGTCACCCGAGTCGTACTGCCAGCCGGTCGCGCAGGTGTAGGGGAACTGCTCGGGCTTGAGCAGGTTGCGCATGCGGAGTTCGGCCGGGTCGATCGCGAGCTGGCGGGCCAGCATGTCGGTCAGCCGCTCGACCAGGTACACGGCCTCGGTGACGCGGAACGAGCAGGAGTACGCGACACCGCCGGGCGCCTTGTTCGTGAAGACGCCGGTGACCTCGCAGAACGCCGCCGGGACGTCGTAAGAGCCGGTGAAGATGTGGAAGAAGCCGGCCGGGAACCTGGTCGGCTGCGCGGTCGCGTTGAACGCGCCGTGATCGGCCAGCACCCGCGCCCGCAGGCCGAGGATCTTCCCGTCGGCGGTCGCGGCGATCTCGCCGTGCATGTGGTAGTCGCGCGCGAACGCGGTGGACATCAGGTTCTCTGACCTGTCCTCCATCCACTTCACCGGCCGCCCGGTCACCATCGACCCGACGATCGCGCACAGGTAGCCCGGATAGAGCGGCACCTTGGCGCCGAAACCACCGCCGAGGTCCGGTGACACGATCCGGATCTTGTGCTCAGGCACGCCGGTGACCATCGCGTACAGCGTGCGGTGCGCATGCGGGGCCTGGCTGGTCACCCAGAGGGTCAGCTTGCCGCTGACGGGGTTCATGTCCGCGACGATTCCGCAGGTCTCCAGCGGGGCCGGATGCGAGCGCGGATAGACCATGTCGCAGCTCACCACGACGTCCGCGGCGCTGAAGGCGGCGTCGGTGGCTTCCCTGTCCCCGGCTGCCCAGTCGAAGACCTTGTTGCCGTTCTGTCCGGGCAGGTCGTCCCTGACGAGCGGGGCGCCCGGGTCGAGCGCGGTCCGGGCGTCGATCAGCGGCGGCAGCGGCTCGTAGTCGACCGCGATCAGCTCAAGCGCGTCCCTCGCGGCGTACCTGTCGGTCGCGACCACGAACGCGACCTCCTGGCCCTGGAACCGCACCTTGTCGGTCGCGAGCACGGCCTGCACGTCACCGGACAGCGTCGGCATCCAGGCCAGGGCACGCTCGGCCAGGTCCTCGCCGGTGAGCACGGCCATGACCTTGGGGTGCGCGGCGGCCGCGGCAGCGTCGACGCTCACGATCCGCGCGTGCGCGAGCGGGCTGCGCAGGACAGCGCCGTACAGCATGCCCGGCAAACAGATGTCGTCGACGAAGGTGCCCTGGCCCCGGATGAACCGCGCGTCTTCCTTGCGCGGGATCGGCCCGTAGGCGCCGCCGCCGCTAGTCGCGTCCATCGTCGTCGCTCCCGTCGTTCCCGTCGTTCCCCTCGTTCCCGTCGTTGCCGTCGTTGCCTGCGGCCCACAGCACCGACCTGACGATGTTCTCGTATCCCGTGCACCGGCAGATCTGGCCGGATATCGCCTCGCGCACCTCCGCCGCGGTCGGGTTGGGGTTGCGGTCGAGCAGCCAGCGCGCGGTCATCATCATGCCCGGGGTGCAGAATCCGCACTGGAGTCCGTGGCACGCGGAAAAGCCCTCCTGCACCGGGTCGAGCACGCCGTTCCTGGCCAGGCCCTCCACGGTGGTGACCCGCCTGCCGTCGGTCATCGCGGCCAGCACCGTGCAGGACTTCACGGGCGTCTCATCCAGCCACACCACGCAGGCACCGCAGTTGGACGTGTCACAGCCCCAGTGCGACCCGGTCAGGCCGAGCTCGTCGCGCAGGAAGTGGATGAGCAGCAGGCGCGGCTCGATCGTGCGCGCGTATTCCGTCCCGTTGACGGTCAGGGTGAGCTTCATGACGTGCGCTTCATGACGGGCGCTTCATGACGGGCGGCCGGCGAGTCCGCCGGCCCGGGAGAGGGCGGCGCGCAGGACCCGGGCGGTGAGCTCCCGCACGAGGTGCCGCTTGTAGTCGGCCGGACCGCGCTGGTCGGTGACCGGACGGCAGTGCTCTGCCGCGATCTCCCCCGCCCTGGCCAGGTTCTCTTCATCGGCCGGCCGGCCCAGCAGGAACTCTTCGGCCTCGGCCGCGACGAAGTGCCTGGCGCCGACCGCGGTCAGCCCGATGCCGACATCGGCGACGATGCCGTCCGTCAGCCAGACCGCGGCTCCGGCGGCGCCCACTGGCCAGTCCCCCGCCCGGCGGGCCACCTTCAGGTAGGCACTTCCGCCGCGCTGGTGTCCCGGCCGGATCGGCAGCCTGATCTCGGTGAGCAGCTCGGACGGGCCGACCACCGTCTCGTACGGGCCAGTATGGAACGCCCGGGCACTTACCTCCCGGCTGCCGCCCGGACCCTCGATCACCATGGTGCCCTTCATCGCCGCGAACGCGGCGGACAGGTCCTCGGAGGGGTCGGCCTGGCAGAGCGAGCCGCCCACCGTGCCCCAGTTCCTGACGATCGGATCGGCGATCACCCGCTCGGCGTCATGCAGGATCGCGAAGTGCTCGCCCGCCAGTTCCGACTCAAGCAGCTGAGCGTGCCTGGTCAGCGTGCCGATTCGCAGCTCATCCGCCACCCTGTCGATGAAGCACAGGTCGGTGAGCCCGTTGATGTCGACGAGCACCTCGGGCTGCGCCAGGCGCAGCTTCATCATCGGGATCAGGCTGTGCCCGCCCGCCAGGACCTTAGCCTCAGGGCCGTACCTGGCGAGCAGGGCGAGCGCGTGCTGCACGCTGGTGGCCTTCTCGTACTCGACCTGCGCGGGAACCTGCACCGCGACCTCCCTCTGACCCTCTGGCGCATGCGCCTGGTTGGACAGATCCCGCCGATGCGCGACACTGGATCTTGAAATGACACTCACGCAGCTCAACGCTTTCGTCCTGGTCGCCCGCCTGGGCTCCGTGCGGGCTGCCGCGAGTGCGCTTGGCGTGAGCGAGCCAGCCGTGTCGCAGGCGCTGACAGCGCTGCGCAACTACCTCGGCGACCAGCTGATCACCCGCGGTCCGGGGGGCATGACGCTGACCCCCGGCGGCTCCCGGCTGCTCGGCACCGCGTCCCAGATCGTGGTGCTCGGCGCGGAGGCGCACGCCGCGGTCCGTGCCGCACAGGGGGCGCCAGAGCAGCTCCGGGTCGTCGCGACCCCGGCGTTCGCCGAGTTCATGGTCGGCCCGCTGATCGAGGCATTCACCCGGCGGTTCGCCGGGGCCGTCGAGGTCTCGACGGGCGTCGCCATCTCCAGCGAGCACGGCGTGCTCGTCGCGAACCGGCTCGCCGACGTCGCCTTCGGCCCGGGTGTGACCGGCGAGAACGAGATGCCGATCGTCAGCGAGCCCATCTTCAAGTACCGGCTGACCGTGGTAGCCGCCGGGCACGCCAAGCCACGCGGGCCGGTCAGGCAGTGGCGGTGGCTGGTGGACCCGAACGGGACCGACCCAAGCACCGCGACAGCCAAGCTGCTTACCCGGCTGGGCATCCCGGAGAGCAACATCGGGGTCTTCCCCAGCCAGACCGCCGCCTGGGCGGCCGCCGCGGACGGCGCGGGCGTCGCGCCCGCGATCGAGCACCTGGTGTCTCAGCAGCTGCGACGCGGTGAGCTGTCGCTGGTCGACCTGCCCGGGCTGCCGATGGAGGAATGCTGGTACGCCACGTTCCTCGAGCGGGAGTACCGCAGCGGCGCGGCAGGCGCGCTGCGCCGCTTCCTCGGCACTCCTGAGGCCATGCAGCTGATGCGCTCGCCCGGCGCGGGCGTTCCGCCGTCCCGGTTCAAGCCCCCGGTGTACGTCACCATATGGAGCTGACATCCCTGCTTCAGCCATCGCTTCGACCCAGCCCGACAGTTCTAGTTAAGCCAGTTAAGCGATAGCTTAAATTACCCGGAAGCGAAGCGAGACGTCGCGCTTGAGCTCACGGGTGCGGTTCAGCTCACGGGTGCGCTGCTGCTGCTCGGGGAGCCGACGGCGGGCCGCTCGCGCTCGATGGGCACCGCGCGCGCCACGGTGACGCCAGGCACGGCGGTGAGACGCCCGGCCACGGCGGCGGCGACCAGGACCATGACAACGCCCAGGCCGGCGAAGAACCCGATCTGTTCGGCGACCCGCGTCAGGGTCGTGGCGCTGGCCGGTACCCCGGCCGGCGCGGCCGTGGTCCAGAGCGGGGCGACCACGTTGCCGAGCGCGAACCAGGCCCCGCTCACGATGCCGAGGAAGGCGCCGAACAGCGCCACGTGCCTGCCCCTGGACACGACGAGCAGGAAGCCGCCGAGCAGCGCGGCGACGCCGGGGAGGATCTCCAGCCAGAGCCGTCCGGTGGTGTACGTCCACGCCGTGTCCGGCGTGTACGCGTAGTGGAAGTACGGCCCGATGAACGGGATGAGCGCACCCCAGATGCCGAGCAGGGCGATCAGCAGGCCGCCCAGGATGCCGTGACTGCGCCGTATCCGCAAGATCCCAGCCATAGTTATCACTTCCCGGTCGAGTAAAAACGACGACGTTCGGGTATCTGGGAGCTGCTGCCGCTACCAGGCGGTTACAGCCACCTGGCGGCTACCGCTACCCGGCTGGAAGCGCGGTATGCACGGCATCGGCCAGCGAGCCGGGGCCCGGGCCGGAAACGATCAGTTAAGCGATAGCTTATTTGGCCGTTGCGGCGGGGATCTGCCGGGCGCACTATACCCATAAATTTCGGTGGCGACGGTGCCAGCCCCTGCTGGCAGCGCCCTGTCGGCGGGAGGCTGCGCATGCGCATCGAGTCCAGCGGTCACAGCAAGGGCAATCCGCGTCTGTATGAGCTGATCGAGCACGCTCCCAAGACCGGGAAGAGCCCGACGGTCTGGGCCTGGCCAGAGCTAGTCGACTATCTCAAGATCGCCGGGCAGCCGGTCTCCGGGCCGTGGCCGCCGCACCAGGAGCCCCGGCCTGATCCCGACTACGAGGCGGGCCCGGTCGCGGTGGCCGACCCGCATTCCGCGCTTGCCGACAAGCCCGCTGACAGGCCCGCCGGCAAGCCCGCTGACAGGCCCGTCGGCAAGCCTGCTGACAAGTCCGCGGGCAGGCCTGCCCGCAAGCCGGCCGACCCTGACGACGCGGCCTGACCCTGATTCACGTCCCTTCCCCGGAGGACAGCGAATGTACCCTTCGCGGTTCCGCTATGAGGCTCCGCATTCCCTGGATGAGGCGATCGGCCTCCTGCACGATGGCGGCGACTACGCCAAGGTGCTCGCCGGCGGCCAGAGCCTCGTTCCGCTGATGAAGCTGCGCTTCGCGTCGCCGGAGCTCGTGGTAGACATCAACAACGTCCCCGGCCTTGGCTACCATCGGGCCGACCCGGATGGCACGCTCCGCATCGGGGCACTGTGCCGGCACGCTGACCTGGAGCACTCGGACCTGCTACCGGGCACCCAGCCCACCATGGCCGCCGCCGCCCCGCTCATCGCGGACCCGATCGTGCGGAACAGGGGCACGCTCGTCGGCTCGCTCTGTCACGCGGACCCGCAAGGTGACTGGGCGTCCGTGGTGCTGTCGCTTGGCGGGTCCGTGGTGGCCCAGGGGCCGGGCGGCCGCCGGACGATCCCGGTCGCGGACTTCGTGCTCGGGCCGTTCGAGAATGCCCTTCACCCGGACGAGATCGCGGTCGAGGCGGTCATCCCGGCCGCCAAGGGTGTCCGCGCGGGCGGCTACCTCAAGCTGGAGCGGCGGGTCGGTGACTTCGCCACGGTCGGGGTGGCGGTCTCCATCGAGACCGCGGCGCCGGGTGGCACGGTGACCAGGGCGGGGATCGCCCTGACCGGGGTCGGCGGCGCCACGATCGCGGCGACGGAGGCGGCGCAGGCGCTGCTGGGACAGCCGCTCAGCGCGGACTCGATCGGGCGCGCGGCCGATCTGGCCGCCGCGGCCGCGCAGCCGCGGACCGATCACCGCGGCAGTGCCGAGTACAAGCGGCACATGGTACGGACGTTCGTCGAGCGCATTCTCAGCCGCGCCGACCACGAGGCGGAAAGGGCGGCCTGACATGACCATGGTGTACGAGGATCGCGGCGACGACGCCGCGGTCGAGGTGCCGATGCGCCGGATCAGGTTCACGATCAACGGCGAGAAGAAGATCGCCGAGGTCGAGCCGCGGCTGCTGCTGTCCCACCTGATCCGCCGCGGTGTCGGCCTGACCGGCACCCACATGGGCTGCGACACCACCAACTGCGGCGCGTGCACCGTCCTCGTCGACGGCAAGGCCGTGAAGTCCTGCACGATGCTCGCGGTCCAGGTGGACGGCCGTTCCGTGGAGACGGTGGAGGGCCTCGCCACGGCGAGCGAGCTGCACCCGCTGCAGGAAGGCTTCAAGCAGGAGCATGGCCTGCAGTGCGGGTTCTGCACGCCGGGAATGATGATGGCCGCCAAGGCACTGCTCGACCGGAATCCGGATCCGACCGAGGAAGACGTGCGCTGGGCGCTGTCGGGCAACCTCTGCCGGTGCACCGGGTACCAGAACATCGTGAAGTCGGTGCTGTGGGCCGCGGCGAAGCTGCGGCCCGGGACCGCCGATCCAGACGCCGCCGAGTGAGACGGGAACACAGGACATGTCGCAGGCAGTAGACGAGATCAAGATCGGCGGCATCGGCGCGAGCCGCAAGCGCGTGGAGGACGACCGCTTCATCCGCGGCAAGGGCAACTACACCGACGACATCGTGCTGCCCGGCATGCTGCACATGGAAATCCTGCGCAGCCCGCTGCCGCACGCGCGGATCAAGTCCATCGACACCAGCAAGGCGTGGCAGATCCCCGGCGTCCACCTGGTGATGACCGGCGAGATGATGGCCAGCAGGAACCTGGCGTGGATGCCGACGCTGTCCTACGACACGCAGGCGGTGCTGGCCACCGACAAGGTGCGCTTCCAGGGCCAGGAAGTCGCCTGCGTCATCGCCGACGACCCGTACATCGCCAAGGACGCGTGTGAGGCGATCGAGGTCGACTACGAGCCGCTGCCGGTCATCGTGAACCCGTGGCAGGCACTGGCCGATGGCGCGCCGGTGATCCGCGACGACAAGGAGAACCAGCCGGACAACGTCATCTACAACTGGGAGGTCGGCGACGCCGCGGGCACCGACCGCGCGTTCGCCCAGGCGGACCTGGTGTCCAAGCTGGAGCTGCACTACCCGCGCTCGCACCCGTCGCCGATCGAATGCTGCGGCTCGATCGCCGACTTCAACCGGGCCACCTCCAAGCTCACCGTCTACATGACGACGCAGGCGCCGCACATCATCCGGGCCGCGGTCGCGATGGTGGCGGAACTGCCCGAGCACATGATCCGGATCGTCTCGCCGGACATCGGCGGCGGCTTCGGCAACAAGGTGCCGGTCTATCCGGGGTACGTCTGCTCGATCCTGGCCTCGATCCTGCTGGAGCGGCCCGTCAAGTGGATCGAGGACAAGTCAGGCAACCTCATCTCGACCGGGTTCGCCCGCGACATATACCTCAAGGGCGAGCTGGCACTGCGCAAGGACGGCAAGATCCTCGCCGTGCGGATGCA
>JASHXJ010000546.1 GCA_030043595.1 Trebonia sp. | reverse complement strand
CGCTGGTTCTCGACGCTCCAGACCTGTGGCCGATGGTGGCGCGGCTGCCCCTCGTGCTGGCCCGCTATGACCTGGCGCCGCGCCTGGCCGACCTGCTTGACCTGCCGCTCGTCTCCGAGGAAGTCCCCGGCGTCGTCGAATCGCGGGGGAAGCGCCAGCCAGTGCCCGCGGCGGTAGCCGCGGTGCTGTACGGCGGTCCGGCGGAGTACGTGGCGCACGAGCGGCTCGTCGTGGACGGCACGGACGTGCCGTGGCGCTACCGCGACGGCGTGGTGCACGCCACGGGTCCCGAAGGCCTCGCCTGCGGTCTGGCCTGGGCAGCCGGCCGGTGGCCGCTGCGGCACCTGCTGGCCGAGCTGCTGACCGCGGCCGGGGAGACCGCCCGGCTGCTCGCCGAGGCCGACCTGGACCCGCTCTGGGGCGGGGAGTAAGCGCGCGCCGGGGAGTAAGCGCGGCTGAGGCTCGGCCAGGTGCCGGTCGGAGTGATCGCCCAGTATCGCGCGCGACAGCGTGGTGAGCACGTGCTCGAGTTCGGCGTGCTGCTCAGGCGACCAGCCGGCGAGCTGATGCTGCAGCCACTCGCGCTCGGCGGCGAAGAGCCGCTCCGCGGTCCGCACGCCGTCACTGGTCAGCGCGAGGACCCCGTCGGTGCGGACGATCAGCCCCTTGCTGACCAGCGACTCCGCGACCGGATGGCCCTCCTCCATCGTTACCCCGGCCTGCCTGGCCAGCTCCGGGCCCGGCGTCGCGCCCTGCCTGGCGAGCCGGGTCAGCAGCCAGCAGGCGCCGCCGGGCAGCTCCAGCCCGGCCAGCCGGGCGAGCTTGGCGTAGCCGAACCGGCGCAGGTCCGCCGCGGACAGCCGGGTGAGCACGCGCTCGGCTTCTTCCGCCGAGGAGCGCTGGGTCGGCGCCGCGCCCATCCCCTCGCCGAGGTCGGCCGCGGTCGCCGTGGTACGCAGCTGCTGGCCGGCCGTGGTGCGCAGCGGCACCTCGCGCAGGAACCAGGAGAGCGCGAACGCGGCGAGCGCCACCGGCACGGCGGTGAGGAACACCGGGTGCAGCGAGATGCTGTACGCGTGCAGGATGTCGTGCTGCACGTCCGCCGGGAGCCTCCTGAGCAGGTTCCTGCTCGACTCGATCGCCGGCACGCTGAATCCGGCCGGCAGGGGCACGCCGTGCAGCGCGGCCGCGAGGTTGTGCACGAGCTGGTTCGTGAAGATCGCGCCGAAGACCGAGACGCCGAAGGAGCCGCCGATCGAGCGGAAGAACGTCACGCCCGAGGTGGCGGCGCCGAGGTCGCTGTAGTCCACGGTGTTCTGCACGGCGATGACCAGAACCTGCAGGACCAGGCCGAGGCTGAACCCGAGCACGAAGAAGTAGAGGTTCATGAGCCACGTCGGCGTGGTCTCGTCCAGCCTGGACAGCAGGAACAGCGCGACCGCCATGAGGAACGTGCCCACGATCGGGTAGACCTTGTACCTGCCCGTGCGCGCGATGAGCTGCCCGCTGCCCACCGAGGTGATCAGCAGGCCGAGCACCATCGGCAGCAGGTACACGCCCGAGATCGTCGGCGAGACGCCGTGCACCACCTGCAGGAACAGCGGCAGGTAGGACAGCGCGCCGAACATCGCGAACCCGGCGGCCAGGCTGATCGCGGCGGCCACGGTGAAGACCGAGTTGCGGAACAGCCGCAGCGGCAGCACGGGCTCGGCGGCCCGGCGGGCGGACAGCCACCAGCACAGCAGCAGCACGGCCGACAGGACGAACAGGCCGACGATGATGCCGGAGTCCCAGGCGTAGGTGACGCCGCCCCACGAGGTCGCGAGCACCACGGCGACCGCGAACCCGGCCAGCAGCGACGCGCCCAGGTAGTCGATCGTGTGCTGGCGCCGCGCGCTCGCGGCAGGCAGCACCGCGGCGATCACGACCAGCGCGAGCGCGCCGATCGGCAGGTTGATGTAGAACACCCAGCGCCAGCTGAGGTTGTCGACGAAGAACCCGCCGAGCAGCGGGCCGGCCACGCTCGCCACGCCGAACACCGCGCCGAACGCGCCCTGGTACTTGCCCCGTTCCCTGGCGGGCACGATGTCCCCGACGATCGCCTGGGTGAGGACTATCAGGCCGCCGCCGCCCACACCCTGGAGGGCGCGGAAGGCGATCAGCTCACCCATGTTCCGCGACTGGCCGCACAGCGCGGACCCGATCAGGAAGATCACGATCGCGGTGAGGAACAGGTACTTGCGCCCGTACTGGTCGCCGAGCTTGCCCCACACCTGGGTGGTCGCGGTGCTGGCGAGCAGGTACGCCGTGACCACCCAGGACAGGTGGGACAGGCCGCCCAGGTCGCTCACGATCGTCGGCAGCGCGGTGGCCACGATCGTCTGGTCGAGCGCGCTCAGCAGCAGCGCGAGCATCAGCGCGATATAGATGACCAGCAGCCGCTGGCCGTGCGCCTCCTGGGAAGGTGCCGGGCGCGCGGCCGGCGACTCTGCGGGCGGCGTGACAGGTGATTCCCCTGGTGCGGACACACGGGGCTGATACCCCTGTTACCGTGCGTCAACCGACCTTAACCCCGCACCAGAGGGCGGGCCGCGCGGGATCTCACCGCCCGCATGCGGGGGGTCTCACCACCCGCATGCGGGGGTCTCACCACCCGCCGCCACCGCTGCCGCTCGTCGGCGCCGTCGTAGCGGTGTCGCTGGCGCCGATCGTGATCGCGTACCAGTACGCGCCGAAGCCGTCCACGCCGTTCCCGTTGACCTGCCCGGGAGCGGTGTCGGCCGCGAACGTGTAGAGCGGGTGCCCGTTGTAGGTCGCCTGCTTCACGCCGCCGGCTCGCGTGATCGTGCCGAGTGTCCCCGGCAGCGACACCCCGGACGCCACCACTGGCGTGCCGGTCACCGGCGGCCACGCCGCCGCGCACGCGCCCGTGCAGGCGGACGTGTCGCCATGGTCGGCGGCGAACCAGTAGACAGTCAGGCCCTTGCTGTTGGTGAGCACGGTGCCAAGGCTGCTCTTCTCTGTCTTCAGCACCGCGCTCGCGGCGGCCGCGGGGCTAGCGGCCGCACTGGCGGGGCCGCTGGCCGGGGCGCTGGCCGCCGGGGTAGCCGGGGC
>JASHXJ010000008.1 GCA_030043595.1 Trebonia sp. | reverse complement strand
TTCTTCTCGCTGATGGTCGCCGGCCTGTCGAGCAAGCTGCCGACAGCCATGTTCAGCGGGCTCACCGTGGAGGGCGTCCCGGCCACCGCGGCCGCGCCGCTGTCGCACCTGCCGCCGATCGGCGTGCTGTTCGCCGCCTTCCTCGGCTACAACCCGATGCAGCAGCTGCTCGGCCATCTGCTGTCGGGCCTGTCTCCCGCGCACGCCGCGTACGTGGTCGGCCGGCAGTTCTTCCCGCACCTGATCACCGGCCCGTTCCACGACGGGATCGGCGTCGCCTTCGGGTTCGCGATCGCGGCGTGCCTGGTCGGTGCCGTAGCCTCGGTGCTGACGGGCCGGGGCAAGCCGGCGCCCGCGGCGCACGAGTCCCTCGGGTCCGAGCTAGCCGCGGTGGCGGCTGAGAGCAGCGGTATCGAACCCAGCGAACTAGTTGTCCCGGACACCGTCGCGGACGCGACAGAACCGGCCGACGAACCGGGCAGGACTGGCTAGCCGTGCCGGACCGGGGGCCAGCGGGCGTCCCGGACCCTGGTTCTTTCGCCGCAACTGTGTTACCCAGGTCCACGGCATGGCTACGGGACGGTATCCTGCGGATGAGGAGTGGGTAAACAGCCTTACCGTCGCTCCGCTCTGTGGGGTTCCCGGGGATGATTGCCCTGGAAATGTTCGGCGCGATACCCGAGGAGACCGTTGCGTGAGCGAAAGTCGCCCGGCCGCAGTCATTATCCTCGCCGCGGGCGAGGGCAGGCGCATGAAGTCACGGACTCCCAAGGTGCTGCATTCGCTATGCGGGCGCACCATGCTCGGGCACGTGCTTGCGGCCGTCAGTGAGCTTGACCCCGAAGAGCTCGTGGTCGTTGCCGGCCACGGCCGGCAGCAGGTGAGCGAGGAGGCCGGCCGGCAGGCGCCGCGGGCACGAGTCGTCGTCCAGGAGGAGCAGCTGGGCACCGGCCATGCCGTGCGGATGGTGACCGAGGCGCTCGGCGTGCCCCATGGCACTGTCGTCGTGACATATGCCGACATGCCGCTGCTGCGCGGCCAGACGCTGCGTGAGCTGGCGGGCCGGCACAGCGCGGCCGGGAACGCCGTCACGGTGCTGACCGCCCGGGGTGATGCGGCGGGCTATGGCCGTATCGTGCGTGACGCCGGCGGCGGGTTCGTCCGCATTGTCGAGGAGAGCGACGCCACGCCCGCCGAGCTGGCCATCGACGAGTACAACTCCGGCTGCTACGCCTTTGACGGCGAGTTGCTCGCGGACGCGATCAAGCGCCTGACAACGGACAACAACCAGAACCAGGAGTACCTAACCGACGTGCTGGAAATCCTGCGGGAAGCCGGCCACACGATCGGGACGGTGCTCGCGGCGGATGTGGCGGAGATCAAGGGGATCAACGACCGCGTCCAGCTGGCTGCCGCACGGCGGGTGCTCAACGACAGGATCCTCGACCGTTGCATGCGGGGCGGCGTTACGATCACCGATCCGGCCAGCACCTGGGTCGATATCACCGTCGCCATCGGGCAGGATGCCGAGATCCGCCCGCAGACTCAGCTGCAAGGGCGTACCGCCATCGGCGCTGGCGCCCGGGTCGGCCCCGGCTGCACGCTCGAGGACACCGTCGTCGGCGAGGACGCCACGGTGCTGTACGCGGTGTGCCGTCAGGCCGAGATCGGCCCCGGCGCGACGGTGGGGCCGTTCGCCTATCTGCGGCCGGGGTCCACGGTGGAGCGGGACGCGCACGTCGGGACCTATGTCGAGGTGAAGAACTCAGTGATCGGGGCTGGGGCAAAGGTGCCTCACCTTACCTACGTCGGGGACGCGCACATCGGTGAGCGGTCCAACATCGGCGCGGGAACGATCTTCGCGAACTATGACGGCGTGGCCAAGCACCACACCACGGTCGGCCATGACGCGTTCATCGGCAGCGACACCGTGCTGGTGGCGCCGCTCATCGTAGGCGACGGCGCCTACACCGCGGCCGGCTCGGCGATCACCGAGGACGTGCCTCCGGGCGCGCTCGGCATCGCCCGGGGACGGCAGCACAACTCCGAGGGATGGGTGGAACGCAACCGGGAAGGGTCACGCTCCGCGCAGGCAGCGAGCCAGGCCCGTGCGGCGCAGCTAGCCCGGGGGGGCGACTCCCCGGAACCCCGCACTGCTCTGCAGGCCCGGGGGGACCACCCACCGGAAACCCTCGTTGACTAGACGTTAGCGTGGCACGAAGGAGATCAGTTCAGGTGAGCGGCATGACGGCGCCCAGCCAGAAGAAAATGATGTTGTTCGGCGGGCGGGCCTACCCTGAGCTTGCCGCGGAGGTCGCCGACTGCATGGAGATCGAGCCCGCGCCGGCCGATCTCTACGACTTCGCCAACGGCGAGATCATGGTCCGGTTCCTCGAGTCGGTTCGCGGCTGCGACGCCTTCGTGCTGCAGAGCCACACCTCGCCGATCAATCAGTGGATCATGGAGCAGCTGATCATGGTTGACGCGCTCAAGCGCGCCTCGGCGAAGCGGATCACGGTCGTGATGCCGTTCTTCGGCTACGCGCGGCAGGACAAGAAGAGCCGCGGGCGGGAGCCGATCTCGGCGCGGCTGCTCGCCGACCTTTTCGCGACGGCGGGTGCGGACCGGCTGATGGCCGTGGACCTGCACACCGCCCAGATTCAGGGCTTCTTCGACGGCCCAGTCGACCACCTGTTCGCGCTGCCGATCCTGGCGGGCTACCTCGAGAGCAGGCTGGACGTCCGGAACGTGACGATAGTGGCGCCGGACGCCGGCCGGGTCCGGGTCTGTGAGCGGTGGACCGACCGGATGGGAGCGCCGCTTGCCATCATCCACAAGCGGCGTGACCCCGACGTCGCCAACCAGGTGAAGGTCTTCGAGGTGGTTGGCGCGGTGGCCGGCCGGACGTGCATCCTCGTGGACGACATGATCGACACCGGCGGGACGATCGCGAAGGCGGCGGAGGCACTGTTCGAGCAGGGCGCCGAGCGGGTCATCGTCGCCGCGACGCACGGGGTGCTGTCCGGGCCCGCTGTCGACATCCTGAAGAACTCCCGGATCAGCGAGGTGGTCATCACCAATACGCTGCCGGTGCCGCAGGAGAAGAGGTTCGACAAGCTGACTGTGCTGTCCATCGCGCCGCTGCTGGCGCGGGCGATCAACGAGGTCTTCAGCGACGGCTCGGTGACCAGCCTCTTCGACGGCCACAGCTGAGTTCTCGGCTAGCGGGAGCGGCCCTGGTCCGGGAGTGGCCCACACCTGGACCAGGGCCGCAGACCGTCCCGCCATTCCCCGGTTCGGCGGGACGGGGTCGTTCCGACGCGCCGGGACCGAGCCCTGGTCCCTGCCGTCAGCTGTCAAGCCGGCAGTGTCCCGTGTCGTGCCGGACGGCGCCCCTGTAACCGTCCGCCACGACACGAGACACCTGCCCGGTGCCCGCTGCTGCGTGGCGCTGGCAGCAGCCTCGCAGCCCGTGCTTGCGCGGCGGTTAAGCCAGGTCAGGCCGCTCGCCTGAGTTCAGTCGCGCGCAACCCGCCTCGCCTCCCCGCCATCTACGGTCCGCGATGACCTCGCGGTACTTGCGTGACATCATCGACCGTCCGATTTACGCCTCGCTTTAGTCGTGATTAAGTGGGTCGTACAACAGCCCGGAGATTGACCCGCGGCACTACATACCCGGCGGGCGCTCTAGCCTTGCCGGACACTGCCGTCACCGAAGCGGAGGAGATCGTGAATTCGGACGGGCTGGCCTGATGCGCTTCCGCATCATGGGTCCACTGGAGGTCTGGTCCGGTGCAGGCTGGGCGGCCATCGGGGCTGCCAAGTGGCGGTCGCTGCTCGCCTGCCTGCTGCTGCGGCCAGAGCAGCTCGTCTCGACAGAGAGCCTGATCTTCGAACTGTGGGGTGAGCGCCCGCCCGCGAAGGCCAACAACCTCGTCAGCATCTACGTGCACCGGCTCCGGCGGATGATCGGCGACACCGAGGGCCGGGTGCTCGTCTACCGCGCGCCCGGCTACCTGATCCGCATCGGCCCCGGCGACCTGGACATGGACGAGTTCGAGTCGCTCGTCAGGGACGGCAGGAACGCGCTGGCCGCCGCGGACCCGGAAGGCGCCGCCGCTCTGCTCGCCGAGGCGCTGGGGCTGTGGCGGGGCCCGCTGCTCGCCGATGTCCCGCCGTCGCCGCAAATCATCACAGAATCCGAACGAGCCGTGGAGCTTCGGCTCGCCGCCACCGAGCTCCGTGTCCAGGCGGACCTGGCGTGCGGCAGGTCCAGTCAGGTCATCGCGGAACTGCGCAAGCTCGTGGGGGAGAACCCGATACGCGAGGGGCTCTGGCTGCTGCTGATCCGCGCCTTCGACGAGGCTGGGCGCCATGCCGAGGCGCTGGACACGTATTTCCAGGCCAAGCAGGTCATTTCCAGCGAGCTTGGCGTCGATCCAGGCCCTGAACTGCAGCAGCTGTACGCGAAGCTGCTCGCCGCGGACGCGTCATCCGCCCGGCCGCGAAATCGGCCCCGCATGGGCGAGCCCGCCGCGCAGGCGCCGCAGGCGGTCAAGCCGCAGCCCGAGGTCAGTGCCGTGCCCGCCGCGGGGCAGGCAGCTGCTGACCGGACGGCGGCGGATGAGGCCGGCGACGAGATCCCGCCAGGCGAGGCGCCCGGGACGATCTCGATCGGCACGTTTGGCGAGCTCGCCACGGCACCTGCGGCGCTGGCGCCCGCGACGGTGCCCGCGGGTCCGCCCACGCCACGGCCGGCACAGCTTCCCGCCGACATCGGTGACTTCACCGGCCGCGACAGTCACGTCAGGCACCTGTGCGAGATGCTGGTTCAGGAGGAGGCCGCGACAAGCCCGGGTGCCGTGCGGATCGCCGTGGTGGCAGGCGCGGCCGGCCTGGGCAAGACCACGCTCGCCGTGCACGCCGCGCACAGGGTTCGCGAGCTGTTCCCCGACGGCCAGCTGTACGTTGACCTGTCCGGAGCCAGTTCCCAGCCGGCGGCACCAGGCGAGGTGCTCGCACGGTTCCTGCGGGACCTCGGTGTCGACGGTGACAAGGTCCCGGCCCGCGACGACGAGCGGGCGGCGCTGTACCGCACCCGGCTGACCGGCCGCCGGGTGCTCGTGCTGCTTGACAATGCCAAGGACGCCGCCCAGGTCAGGCCGCTGCTGCCAGGCAGTGCCTCCTGCGCGGTGCTGGTCACGACCCGCAACAGCACGCCCGACCTGGCAAGCACCCGGTTCGTCGACCTGAACGTGCTCGAGGACGCGGAGGCGCTCACGCTGTTCTCCCGCATCATCGGCGATGAGCGCCCTGGCGCCGAGCCGGACGCTACGGCGGAGGTGCTGGTCGCCTGTGCCGGGCTCCCCCTGGCGATCCGGATCTGCGCGGCCCGGCTGGCGGCACGAAAGCGCTGGATGATCGCCACGATGGCCGACCGCCTGCGCGATGAGCGACGGCGCCTGGACGAGCTGAAGACCGGAGATCTCGCCGTCCGGGCCAGCTTCCAGGTCAGCTACGACAGCCTGCAGGCAGCAAGCGACGGTGCCGACCCGGCCCGCGCGTTCCGGCTCCTCGGCCTCTGGCAGGGGCCGTCGGTCAGCCTTGCCGCCGCCGCGGCGCTGCTCGGAGAGCCGGACGGTGACGTGGCGGACATGCTGGAGACCCTTGTCGACGCCAACCTGCTGGAGTCACGAGCTCCGGATTGGTACAGCTTCCACGATCTGCTCCGGTTCTACGCGACCGAGCGCGCCCAGGAGGAGGAGCCTGAGTCGACAAGGACGGAGGCGGTCGCCCGGGTGCTGCGCTGGTATGTGCACATGGCGGACAGCGCCGCGCTCGTCGTCGCACCGCACCGGTACCGCATCGCCCCCGCCGACTCGATGGAGGCGCCGCTGCGGCCGCCGTCGTCAGCGGAAGCGGCCCTGCTCTGGTACGACAGCGAGCGCACGAACATCGTCGCCGCCACCCGTCAGGCGGCCGCGCTCGGCATCCATGATGTCGCGTGGCGGCTGCCAACCGCCTTGTTCGCGCTCTTCAACAGGCGCGACAACTGGACCGACTGCATCACTGTGCACCGCATCGCGGTGGACAGCGCGCGGCAGGCAGGGAACCGGCAGGCCGAGGGATGGGCACTGAACAACCTCGGCCAGGCGCTCGCGCGGATCCGGGACAAGGAGGCCATCGGCCATCTCGAGAAGGCCCTGGCCATCCGCAAGGAGCTGGGTGACCGTACCGGTGAGGTGCAGACCGCGCTGTCCCTGGCGGACGCCTACTTCAAGATCGAGGGACCGCGGGTGGCGCTTGAGCCCTACCAGCGGTGCCTGGACGTGCTGGTCGAGGTCGGCAATGCCTCCCTGCTCGGGACCGGCTTCAACAATCTCGGCGAGGTCTACCTGGAACTCGACCGCCTGGACGAGGCGGCGGACTGCTTCCGGCAGGCGGACGAGATCTGGCAGGGAATCAGCGGATATGGCCGGGGCCACGCGCTGCACAACCTCGGCCGTGTCTACCTGGAGTCCGGTGTGCCGGACGATGCGATCGCCAGGTTCAGGGACGCCCAGCGCATCCACCGGGAGGCGGGCGACCTGATGGCCGAGGCCATGACGCTGAAGTACCTCGGCGAGGCGCGCCGGGACACCGGTGACGTTGCCGCCGCGAGGGAATCCTGGACAGCCGCCCTGGAGATTTTCAGCCAGGTGGGCGAGGAAGAGGAGCGCGCCGAGGTCCTGGCGGCACTTGAGTCGCTGCCGCCCGCGCCACCGAACGCGGCGCGTCCGGGTTAACGACAGCGTTTCCGGCAGCTGACGCCAAAATTCTTCGCGCCGACAGAAAATGCGCGGCGATCGCGTCCGCAATTCGCTAGCGGATGCACCAGTACGCCAGTCATATATGTCTTTGAATATGTTTCCGCATCAACATAGCAGGGCAAATCGGACGCGACGTGGCGCAACGCTCGGACCTGCCGTAATGCGACGGGATGGGCGGAATCAGCACTGGAAGCCGACCCGTTGGCTAGACCGCGCTCATCCGCGCGCCCCAACCAGTGAAAAGACAGGACCTTTGCCGGTCAACCTCTGTAAGCTCCGACTGCGTAGATTGAACGCCCATCGTTCCCTGACCCACGAGCGGCTGCATATTTCGGGGTCGCCGGCTTTCGTGGCAGGTAAAGCAGAAAGGACGGGAAAATGACCGACACCAACCCTGAGCCGGGCACCGTCGTGCCCGAGACCGTAGTTCCGGAGACAGTGGTGCCGGAGACGGTCGTGCCGGAAGACGACGACCCGGACACCGTCGTCCCCGAGGACGAGTCCTGAGATTGCCAGCAGGAGCGCCGGCGTAGCCACGCGGGCGGCTGCGGAGCCCCTGGAGCCGCGCGCGTGGCCCTTCCCGGCGGCACGCTACCCGCGCTGCCGGGACGCCGGCCTGGGCGGTACGCCCAGGACACCGCCCGGCTCGAGACATAGCTGCTCGAGCCGGGCGGTTTGTCTTCCGGCACCCCGCCTTACTGCCGCCAGCCGCCCCCTGAGTCCGTTCTGTCACGCGATGCAAGTCTCTCCAGCCTCTCCTGTTGGCCTTGTATGTGTTACGCACGACATATCGGTATAAATCACCCGCAAAAGTGGTCGGCGCGCATACAAAGCCAGCGGAAGAGACTGGCGTGACGGATGGGAAAAAGGCCGGAGTGAAGGCCGTGCCGGCAGGTGCTTCTGGTATTGCGGAACCGTGCTATCCGGCGCGGCCGGAGGCTAGTGCCAAGAGCTTTCAGGAATTTTCCCGGCGCAGGTCACGCCAGGCCGCCCGCGATGCACTGTCAGGGCAGAAGTGCGGCGAGAACGGCCAAGGCCAGGACGCCCCGGACATGATCGCGCATCGCTGAAGAACCGGAATCGCTGAAGAACCGGAAAGGAGCAGGTGGCGTGGAAACGCTCGTTATCCGCCCTGAAGGAGATGAGGCCGCCGCCGGCGCCCTGAGCATGGCAGCTCTCCCCGGCACAGTCCCGGACACCATGGTGCCTGACCACGTGGCCTGAACCCGGGCACGTTCCTGGCCGGCTCGCCGTGCGTGGATGCGGAAATGCTCGCATCCGCACGCACGCTGTTTCTCGGCTAGACTGCGTTGGCGCATCGCACTTATCCGCATGAGGAGTGACTGACCGTGCCTGAGGTCCGCATCAAAGCCGAGCCGCGCACCGAGTTCGGCAAAGGGGCAGCCCGCCGCACCCGCCGGGCCGGTCGCGTGCCCGCCGTCATCTACGGGCACGGCTCCGCGGCGCGCCACCTGTCGCTGCCCCAGCACGAGCTGATGCTGGCGCTGAAGACCCCGAACGCCCTGCTCAGGATCGAGGGCCTGTCCGGCCGGGCGGGCCTCGCGCTGCCCAAGGCGGTGCAACGGGACCCGATCAGGGGCGTGATCGAGCACGTGGACCTCATCGAGGTCCGTCGCGGTGAGAAGGTCACCGTGGACATCCCGGTCCGGGTCAGCGGCGAGGTGTTCTCCGGCGGCCTGCTGGACCAGCAGATGATCCAGATCGCAGTCGAGGCCGAGGCCACGCACATCCCTGAGGGCATCCAGGTGGACGTCGCGGGCATGGAGATCGGCACCGCGGTGCACGCCAAGGACCTCGCGCTGCCGGAGGGCACGACCCTCCAGGTCGATCCCGAGGCTCTGGTGCTCCATGTGCTCGCGGCCCCGACCGCGGAGCAGATCGAGGCCGATCTCGGCGAAGCCGCGCCGGAAGCCGCCGAGGCACCGGAGGCGGCTGCGGCGCCAGTCCCCGCCGAAGCGGCCGAGGGGGAGTAGCCCGCGAGCCAGCGGGGCGCCATGGCGGACGAACGCTGGATCATCGCCGGCCTCGGGAACCCGGGGCCGGCGTACGCCGGCAACAGGCACAACGCCGGGCAGATGGTCCTCGCCTCGCTCAGCGAGCGGATGGGTGCGCGCTTCAAGGCCCACAGAACGCGCAACGACATCGCGGAGGGCCGCCTCGCCGGCCAGCCGGTGACCCTTGCCCGGCCGCAGGCGTACATGAACCTCTCGGGCGGACCTGTCGCCGCACTCGTCGCGTTCTACAAGCTCCCGGCGCAGCGGCTCGTCGTGCTGCACGACGAGCTGGACATCCCGTTCGGCTCCGTGCGGCTCAAGTTCGGCGGCGGCGACAACGGGCACAACGGGCTGCGGTCGGTCACGGCGTCCCTCGGCACCCGCGACTACTACCGCGTGCGCTTCGGCATCGGCCGCCCGCCCGGCCGGATGGATCCGGCCACGTTCGTGCTGCGCGATTTCACCCCTGCCGAACGCGGGGAGCTTCCCTTCGCGATCGATCGCTGCGCTGACGCGACGGAGGCTGTGATCACCAAGGGCCTCACGGAGGCGCAGAACACCTACCACACCGACCCCGTCTAGCCGGGACCCGGCGGGAGGAGCCAGCTTGACGACAGCCGACGACGACCACGCGCTCGCCCGCGATCTCGCGGCGGAGGCCGGGCGGCTGCTGCTCGGCCTGCGAGCTCGCGGCGGAGACCGAGACGACCTGCGCAAGGCGGGTGACAGGCTCTCCCATGAGTTCCTCACGGCGGAGCTCGCGGCCCGCCGGCCGGCGGACGCGGTGCTCTCCGAGGAAGGCATCGACGACAAGGCGCGGCTGGCCGCCGACCGGGTCTGGATTGTCGATCCGCTGGACGGGACCAGGGAGTTCGGCGAGGAGGGCCGGGCCGACTGGGCCGTGCACGTGGCGCTGTGGGAACGGGATGCCACGGGCGCGGCAGGCGGCACGCTGACCGCCGGCGCGGTAGCGCTTCCCGCCCAAGACCGGGTGCTGTCGACCGCCGCGATTGGGCAGATCCACCGCGCCCGGGCAGACGCCTCCCCGCTCCGGCTGGTGGTCAGCCGGAGCCGGGCGCCTCGGCTCGTGCACCAGGTCGCGGGCCTGCTCAACGCCGAGCTGGTCCCGTGCGGATCGGCCGGCGCGAAGGTCGCTACGGTCATCAGCGGGGAAACCGACGCGTATGTGCACGCCGGCGGTTTCTACGAATGGGACACCGCCGCGCCGGTCGCGGTCGCGCGAGCGGCTGGCGCGCACGCGTCGCGGATCGATGGCACCGACCTCGCGTACAACCGGGAAGATCCGCTGATGCCGGATATCCTGGTTTGCCGGCCCGCCATCGCGGGCCTGCTACTGGAAGCGATCCGGGAAGCGACGCATGCGATCTGATTACCTGTTGTCCCAGCTTGACGTGCTGGAAGCCGAGTCGATCCACATCATGCGCGAGGTCGCGGCGGAGTTCGAGCGCCCGGCGCTGCTGTTCTCCGGCGGCAAGGACTCGATCGTGATGCTCGGGCTGGCGGAGAAGGCGTTCCGGCCGGCGAACATCCCGTTCCCCGTCATGCACGTAGACACCGGGCACAACTTCTCCGAGGTGATCGACTTCAGGGACCGCCGCGTGGCGCAGCTCAGTGTGCGACTGGTCGTCGCGTCCGTGCAGGAGTCCATCGACCAGGGCCGTGCGGTCGAGGAGACCGGGCGCTGGGCCAGCAGGAACAGGCTGCAGACCGTGACCCTGCTCGACGCCATCGAGGAGCACCGTTTCGACGCGCTGTTCGGCGGCGCGCGGCGGGACGAGGAGAAGGCCCGGGCCAAGGAGCGCGTGTTCAGCTTCCGCGACGAGTTCGGCCAGTGGGACCCCAAGAACCAGCGGCCTGAGCTGTGGAACCTGTACAACACGCGGATCAGGCGCGGCGAGCACATCCGGGTGTTCCCGCTGTCCAACTGGACCGAGCTGGACATCTGGGCGTACATCGAGCGGGAGGAACTGGAGATCCCGTCGATCTACTACGCGCATGAGCGGCAGGTCTTCGAGCGGGACGCGATCCTGCTCGCCGACAACCCGTTCGTCCAGCGCGGCGAGGACGAGCCGCTGTTCACGGCCACCGTCCGGTACCGGACGGTGGGCGACATGACCTGCACAGGCGCGGTCGAGTCCACCGCGAAGTCAGTCGCTGAGGTGATCGCCGAGGTGGCCGCGACCCGCATCACCGAGCGCGGGCAGACGCGAGCCGACGACAGGACGAGCGAGGCCGCGATGGAAGACCGCAAGCGAGAGGGCTACTTCTAGACATGGACATCCTGCGGTTCGCCACCGCCGGCTCGGTGGACGACGGCAAGTCCACGCTGATCGGGCGGCTGCTGTTCGACTCGAAGGCGATCTTCGAAGACCAGCTCGCGGCGGTCGAGCGCACGTCAAGGGACCGCGGCGAGGAGGGCACGAACCTGGCCCTGCTCACCGACGGGCTGCGCGCGGAGCGGGAGCAGGGCATCACGATCGACGTCGCGTACCGGTACTTCGCGACGCCGCGGCGGAAGTTCATCATCGCCGACACCCCCGGGCACATCCAGTACACGCGGAACATGGTCACCGGCGCCTCCACCGCCGACCTGGCCATCGTCCTGGTGGACGCGCGGAACGGGCTCACCGAGCAGTCCCGGCGGCACGCCTTCCTCACCACCTTGCTGCGGGTGCCGCACCTGGTGCTCGCGGTGAACAAGATGGACCTGGTCGGCTACGACCAGCAGGTGTTCGAGCAGATCAGCGCGGAGTTCACGAAGTTCGCCGCCAAGCTTGAGATCCCGGACCTGACGTTCATCCCGATCTCCGCGCTGCACGGCGACAACGTGGTCGAGCGGTCCGCGAACATGCCCTGGTACGACGGGCCGTCGCTGCTGCACCACCTGGAGCACCTGCACATCGCGTCCGACCGCAACCTGATCGACGTGCGGTTCCCCGTGCAGTACGTGATCCGGCCGCACGCGTCGAGCGATCCGGAACTGCACGACTACCGTGGCTACGCCGGCCAGGTGGCCGGCGGCGTGCTCAAGCCAGGCGATGAGGTGCTGCACCTGCCGTCGGGGTTCACGACCAGGATCCGCGCGATCGAGGCCGCGGGCGAGAACGTGGCCGAGGCCTTCCCGCCCATGTCGGTGACCCTGCTGCTCGACGACGACGTGGACATCTCCCGGGGCGACCTGATCTGCCGCCCGAACAACCGCCCGAGCGCCGCCCAGGACATCGAGGGCATGGTGTGCTGGATGACCGCCGACCGGCCGCTCGCGCCGCGCGCCCGGCTGATCGTCAAGCACACGACGCGCACGGTCAAGGGAATCGTCACCGACCTGCACTACCGGATCGACGTCAACACCCTGCACCGGGACGAGTCGGCGGCCTCGCTGGGGCTCAACGAGATCGGCCGCGTCCGCATGCGGCTGACGCAGCCGGTATTCGCCGACCCGTACGCCCGCAACCGGCTGACCGGCGGCATGATCCTGATCGACGAGGCGACCAACACGACGGTCGGCACGGTCATGATCACCGAGGCGCGCTGACACATGACCAGTGGCGTGCCAGCCGCGCCCGCCCCCGGCGACGCGGCGACTCCCTTTCACGACCTGGCCGAGTACGTGGCCATACCGAGGGTGACCGCGCTGCGGCTGGCGCCCGACGGAAGCTGGCTGGCGGCGAGCGTGCAGACGCTGAGCGCCGACCGGAAGAAGTACGTCACGAGCATCTGGCGGATCGACGTCCACGGCGGCCAGCCGCGCCGGCTGACCAGGTCCGCGGCGGGCGAGGGCGGCCCGCAGTTCCTCCCCGGCGGCGGCCTGCTGTTCATCTCGAAACGGCCTGACCCCGACGGGAAAGCCGAGGACGGCGACTCGCGCGCGGCGCTGTGGCTGCTGCCCGCCGGTGGCGGCGAGGCCCGGGTCATCGCGTCGCCGGCAGGCGGCGTCACCGGGCTGGAGACGGCAGCCGGAAGCGACGCCATCGCGGTCATGTCCCCTGTGCTCCCAGACGACGAACGACTGCGCAAGGAGCGGAAGGACGCCGGTGTCACCGCGATCTTGCACGAGACGGTGCCTGCCCGCTTCTGGGATCACGACCTCGGGCCAGCCGACCTGCGGCTGTTTGCCGTCACGCCGGAAGGCACCGCTGACGGCGCCCAGGAGGGTGCCCCCGGCGGTGTCACGGCGACAGCGCCGGCCGGCGACGGCGGCACGTACGCGACGCGCGACCTGACCCCGGATGCCGGCCGGGCGCTGCTCGAGCCGTCGTTCGCGCTGAGCCCGGACGGCACGCTAGCCGCGACCACGTGGTGGCGATGGCGCGACGGCGTGCTGTTCCATCAGGAGCTCGTGCTGGTCGATCTCGCCTCGGGTGAGCGGACAGTGCTGCTCACGGACCCCGAGCTGAACTTCCACAGCCCCGCCTTCTCGCCGGACGGCCGGTACGTGGCGTGCGTGCGCGGAACCAAGCTGACCGCAGACGAGCCGGAGCACTACACGCTCGTCCTGGTGCCGGCCAGGGAGCCGGGCCAGGCGCGCGACCTGCTCCCGCACCTGGACCGCTGGCCGCAGGATCCGGTATGGGAGCCGTCGGGCCGTGCCATCTTCTTCATGGCGGACGAGGGCGGCAGGCGCCCGGTCTTCCGGGTGGACATCGCGAGCGGCGAGGTCACCCGGGTCACCGCCGACGACGGCCACTACACCGAGCTGAGCGCGGCGCCGGACGGCGCCGCCCTGTACGCGCTGCGCGACGCGGTCGACACCGCGCCAGGGCCGGTGCGGATCGACCTGGCCACCGGCCGGACAGTGCCGCTGCCGAGCCCCGGCGGACAGCTCAGGCTGCCCGGCCGCCTCACCGAGATAGCCGCGACCGCGGACGACGGCCAGCCGCTGCGCGGCTGGCTGGTGCTGCCGGAAACAGCGTCCCCAGAGCACCGGGCGCCGCTGCTGCTGTGGGTCCACGGCGGCCCGATGAGCAGCTGGAACTCCTGGTCGTGGCGGTGGAACCCGTGGCTGATGGCCGCGAGGGGGTACGCGGTGCTGCTGCCCGACCCGGCCCTGTCCACCGGCTACGGCAGCGACTTCATCAAGCGCGGTCACCGCCGGTGGGGACAGCGCACGTTCCTCGACGTCATGGCGGCGACCGACGCCGCCGCCGGGCGCGACGACATCGACGAGTCACGCACGGCCATGATGGGCGGCTCGTACGGCGGCTACATGGCGAACTGGATCGCGGGTCACACGGACCGGTTCAAGGCGATCGTGAGCCACGCGGGGCCGTGGGCGCTTGACCAGATGCTCGCCACCACGGACTTCCCGTACCACTTCTACCCGCAGTTCGGCGACCCGCTGACCGCGCCCGGAATGTACGAGGAGAACTCGCCCCACCTGCACCTGGCGAAGATCACGACCCCGATGCTGGTGATCCACGGCAACCAGGACTACCGGGTGCCGGTGTCCGAGGCGCTCCGGCTGTGGTGGGATCTGCGCCGGCACCAGGTGCCTGCCAAGTTCCTCTATTTCCCCGACGAGAACCACTGGATACTCATGCCCGGCAACGCCAGGGTCTGGTACGAGACCGTCTTCGCGTTCCTGGCCGAGCACGTGCTAGGCGAACCCTGGCGGCGTCCCAGCTTGCTGTAGGTGGGAGGCTGTCCTGCATGACGCGCGCTGATCTCGACAAGCAGCCGGCCGAGGTGGCGGCCATGTTCGACGCCGTAGCGGACCGGTACGACATGATGAACGACATCCTGTCGGCAGGCCAGGTCCGGCTCTGGCGCAGGCGCGTGCAGCGCATCCTGCAGGCGCGCCCTGGCGACCGGGTGCTCGACCTGGCGGCCGGCACAGGGACCTCGTCGGTGACCTTCGCCGCGTCCGGTGCGGACTGTGTGGCCTGCGACTTCTCCCTCGGCATGCTGCGCGCTGGCCGGGCCAGGCAGGCGATCAGCGACCCGCTGCAGAACAAGGCCCGCGGCCGGGTGAGCTTCGTGGCCGGGGACGCGCTGCGGCTGCCGTTCCGTGACGGGGCGTTCGACGCCGTGACGATCTCGTTCGGGCTGCGCAACGTGCACGGGGCACGCGACGCGCTCGCCGAGATGCGCCGGGTGACCAGGTCCGGCGGCCGGCTAGTGGTGTGCGAGTTCAGCAAGATAACTGTCGCGCCTCTCGATATGCTTTACCGGCGTTACCTGACCGGCGTCCTGCCCGCGATTGCCCGGCACGCCGCGCAAAACCCCGAGGCGTATGTCTACCTGGCCGATTCCATCAACGAATGGCCGGCGCAGCGGGAGCTAGCCGACGTGATCCTGGCGGCGGGCTGGTCGGCGGTCCGGTGGCGCGACTTGACCCTCGGCGTGGTCGCGGTCCACGTCGCACGCAACCTGTAAGGCCCGCCCGCAAACGCGGGGGCGGCAGAAAGTCCCGGACAGGCCGGGAATAAACTAATGGCAAAGATTTTGTGAAGCGCTTCACAAGAACCCAGGATCGAAGACACGTGACCGAGCGCGTTTCCGTCGCTGCCTGCCCGGATCGGCCGGGCGGGCCGGTCGGCATCCCGCGGGATGACGACGCGGACGTCATCGTCGTCGGCGCCGGCCCCGCGGGCGCGACCACCGCCTACTACCTCGCGCAGGCCGGGCTCGCCGTGCTGCTGGTCGAGAAAGCCCGGTTTCCCAGGGAAAAGGTGTGCGGCGACGGGCTGACCCCGCGCGCGGTCAAGGCGCTGGTCGCGATGGGGGTGGACGTCGGCCCCGGCTCCGGGTGGCTGCGCAACAAGGGGCTGCGGGTGATCGGATCCGGGATGCGCCTGGAAATGCCGTGGCCCGACCTCGACAGCTACCCCGGCTACGGCCTGGTGCGCGCCCGCGCCGCGCTCGACGAGACGCTTGCCCGCCGCGCGCAGGCCGCGGGCGCCAAGCTGATCGAGGGGGTCACCGTGACTGGCCCGGTCCTCGACGCTGAGGGCCGGATCACCGGAGTGACCGCGCGGGCTGGGGCGGAAGCTGCCGGTGCCGCGGACCATGATTCAGAACGGGACCTGGATTCTCAGCTCACGTTCCGGTCCCGTGTCATCGTGGCGGCCGACGGCAACTCGTCGCGCCTTTCGGTGGCGATGGGCCTGCTCAAGCGGGACGACCGTCCGCTCGGCGTGGCGGTCCGCACCTACTACACGTCGCCGCGGCACGACGACGACTACCTCGAGTCGTGGCTGGACCTCTGGGACGGCCCGCGGCTGCTGCCCGGCTACGGCTGGATCTTCGGGATGGGCGACGGCACCTCCAACGTCGGGCTCGGCCTGCTGAACACGTCCGCGGCCTTCGGCAACACGGACTACCGCGCGCTGCTGCGGCGGTGGCTCACGTCGATGCCGGAGGAGTGGGGCTTCACCGAGGAGAACCGCACCGAGCCGGTGCGCGGTGCCGCGCTGCCGATGGGCTTCAACCGGACACCGCACTATCACCGGGGCCTGCTGCTGGCCGGCGACGCGGCCGGCATGGTGAACCCGTTCAATGGCGAGGGCATCGCTTACGCGATGGAGTCCGGAGAGGTGCTGGCACGCACGATCGCCCAGGCGCTTGCCCGGCCGAGCCGCGAGGCGGCCGACCGGGTGCTGCGCGGCTACCCCCGGGCGCTGCAGGACGCCTACGGCGGCTACTATGCGCTGGGCCGGATATTCGTGCAGCTCATCGGGCGCCCCCAGCTGATGCGCTTCGCCACGAGGCACGGCATGTCACGCCCGGCGCTGATGGGGTTCGCGCTTAAGCTCCTGGCTAACCTCACCGATCCGCGCGGCGGCGACGCCGCGGACCGCCTGATCAACGGCATGACCCGACTCGCTCCGAACCCCAGGTGAGCCGATGCCTAGGATGAAGAACCACAGAGAGGGGGCGGAATAGCAGTGAAGCTGTACATACCCATCCTCGTGCTCGCCGTTCTCGCCTTCGGCTTCGCGGTGTTCTCGGTCGCCATGGGAACCTTCCTCGTGGGACCCAAGCGATGGAACAAGGCGAAGCTCGAGAACTACGAGTGCGGCATCGAGCCGACCCCGCTCCCGCTGGGAGGTGGCAAGATCCCGGTCAAGTACTACCTGACCGCGATGCTGTTCATCGTCTTCGACATCGAGATCGTCTTCCTTTACCCCTGGGCGGTGACCTTCGGCAAGCTGGGGCCGTTCGGGCTCGTCGAGATGGTCACGTTCGTCATCACCGTGCTTATCGCGTACGCCTACGTGTGGCGCCGCGGCGGCCTGGACTGGGACTAGCGAATGGGCATTGAGGAGAAGCTGCCGAGCGGCGTCCTGCTGACTACGGTGGAGAAGGTGGCCGGATGGGCGCGGGCCCGTTCGGTATGGCCGGCCACGTTCGGCCTGGCGTGCTGCGCGATCGAGCTGATGATGACCGGCGGCCCGCGGCACGACCTGGCCCGGTTCGGCATGGAGAAGACGGGGTCGACGCCGCGTGAGGCCGACCTGATGATCGTCGCCGGGCGGGTCAGCCAGAAGATGGCGCCGGTGCTGCGGCAGATCTACGACCAGATGCCCGAGCCCAAGTGGGTGATCTCGATGGGCGTCTGCGCCTCGAGCGGCGGCATGTTCAACAACTACGCGATCGTGCAGGGCGTCGACCACATCGTCCCGGTGGACATCTACCTCCCGGGCTGCCCGCCGCGGCCGGAGATGCTGATGGACGCGATCCTCAAGCTGCACGACAAGATCATGAACATGAAGCTGGGCCCGGACCGCGACCAGCAGATCACCGAACTGGAGCAGGCCCGTCTGGACATGCTCCCGTTGCACGTCACGGCCGGGATCGGGGACATGGGGGGTGAACTCTAGTGAGTTCAGCGAGCGAGCCCTGCTGTGCAGGCGGGCGGGAGGAATCGTGACGCAGACCCCCGGCGGCGACCCGCCGGCCGAGGATAACGGCGGGCTGCCCGCCCGGCTCGGTGAGGAGCGGCTGTCCGCGTCGGTGGTGCGTACCGGCATGTTCGGGACGCAGACCACGGGAGACACCTCTGGCTACGGGCTGCTCCAGGTCCGCAAGCCGCCGCCGCTGTCGTCAGAGCCGCCGTACGGCGGTTACTTCGACGCGGTCGCGCGGGCCCTCGGCAGCGCGCTGCAGGCGGCCGGGATCGGTTTTTCCGACGCGATCGAGCGGGTGGTCGTGGACCGCGGCGAGATCACCTTCCACGTCCGGCGCGAGAAGCTCGTCCAGGTGGCGGACAAGCTGCTGCACGACCCAGCGCTGCGGTTCGAGATCTGCACCGGCGTGTCCGGCGTGCACTACCCCGACGACGCGGACCGCGAGCTGCACGCCGTTTACCACTTGCTGTCGATCACGCACAACCGCCGGATCCGGCTCGAGGTGAGCGCGCCCGACGCCGACCCGCACATCCCCTCGCTGACCGGCGTCTACCCGGCGAACAACTGGCACGAGCGTGAGACCTGGGACTTCTTCGGGATCGTCTTCGACGGGCACCCGGCGCTGACCAGGATCGAGATGCCTGACGACTGGCTGGGCCACCCGCAGCGCAAGGACTACCCGCTCGGCGGGATCCCGGTGGAGTACCGCGGTACCAAGGTGCCGCCGCCGGACGAGAGGAGGTCCTACGAATGACCACTCGCGTGACCCCGGGTGCTACCGACGCCGATGAGGAAGCCGCCGAGGGCAGGGTCTACAACGTGGCCGGCCAGGACTGGGACCAGGTGGTCGCCGCCGGCGACACCGACCGGGCGGAGAACGAGCAGATCGTCGTCAACATGGGTCCCCAGCATCCATCGACGCACGGCGTGCTGCGGCTGATCCTGACCCTGGAAGGCGAGACCGTGGCCGAGGCCAGGGCGTCCATCGGCTACCTGCACACCGGCATAGAGAAGAACATGGAGTACCGCACCTGGACGCAGGGCACCACGTTCATCACCCGGGCCGACTACCTGATGCCGCTGTTCAACGAGGCGGTGTTCTGCCTGTCCGTGGAGCGGCTGCTCGGCATCGAGGACAGGATCCCGGAGCGGGCCCAGATCATCCGGGTGCTGATGCTGGAGCTGAACCGGATCTCGTCGCACCTGGGCGGGATCGGCCCGTTCGGGCTGGAACTCGGGGCGACCACGATCTTCCTGCAGGGCGTGCGGCTGCGGGAGAACGTCCTCGACCTGTTCGAGCTGATCACGGGACTGCGGATGAACCACGCGTTCATCCGGCCTGGCGGCGTGGCGCAGGACCTGCCGCCGGGCGGCCTGGAAAAGATCAGGGACTTCCTCCGCCAGGCGCCGAGGTGGGTGCACGACCTGCGAACGCTGATCGACGCGAACCCCGTGTTCATCGCGCGCACCAAGGGCATCGCTTACCTGGACCTGGAAGGGTGCATGGCGCTCAGCGTGACCGGCCCCATGCTGCGCGCGACCGGGCTGCCCTGGGACCTGCGCAAGTCCCAGCCGTACCTGGGCTACGAGACCTACGAGTTCGACGTGCCGACCACGGACACCTGCGACGCCTACGGGCGGTACTGGGTCCGTATCAACGAGATCGAGCAGTCGCTGCGGATCGTCGGGCAGTGCGTGGACCGGCTCTCGGAGCGCACCGCGGCGAACGACCCGGTGATGATCGCTGACGCGAAGATCGGCTGGCCGGCCAGGCTCTCGCTCGGGCCGGACGGCATGGGCCCGTCGCCCGAGCACATCGCGCACATCATGGGGCAGTCCATGGAGGCGCTGATCCACCACTTCAAGCTGGTGACGGAGGGGTTCCGGGTGCCGGCCGGGCAGGCGTACGTGCCGATCGAGTCGGCCAAGGGCGAGCTCGGCTGCCATGTGGTCAGCGACGGCGGCACCCGGCCGTACCGGGCGCACCTGCGCGACCCCTCGTTCCACCACATGCAGGCCGTCGCGATCATGTGCGAGGGCGGGATGCTCGCCGACGTGATCCCGGCGATCGCGTCGATCGACCCGGTAATAGGAGGCGTGGACAGGTAATGCCGTTCAGTGACGAGGCACTGACCCGGTTGCGGGCGGACGCCGCCGACATCATCGGCCGGTACCCGCGGGCGCGGTCCGCGCTGCTGCCGCTGCTGCACTTGGTGCAGTCCGAAGAGGGGTACGTCTCCGAGGATGGCATGAAGTTCTGCGCCGAGCTGCTCGGGTGCACGCAGACCGAGGTGGCCGGCGTCGCGAGCTTCTACACGATGTACAAGGACAGCCCGGCGGGCGAGTACCAGGTCGGGGTGTGCACGAACACGCTCTGCGCCATCATGGGCGGCGACCAGATCTACGCCGCGCTCACCGAGCACCTCGGGGTAGATCCGCATGGCGATGAGCATCACGCCTTCGTCTCGGCGGACGGCAAGGTCGGCCTCGAGCGCGTCGAGTGCAACGCGGCCTGCGACTACGCCCCGGTGATCATGGTCAACTGGGAGTTCTTCGACAACATGACGCCGGATTCCGCGCGCGAACTGGTCGACGACCTGCGGGCCGGCCGCAAGGTCACGCCCCCCCGGGGTCCGGGGCGGCTGTGCACCTGGAAGGAAGCCTCGCGCATCCTCGCCGGGTTCGGCGACGGACAGGCTGCCGACGGGCCGTCGGCGGGCCCGGCCAGCCTGGTCGGCCTTGAGCTGGCCAAGGCGAACGGCTGGACAGCTCCCGCGGCAGGTGCCAAGTGACGGGGACGGCGCCGCTGACCCCGGTGCTCACCGCGCACTGGGATGAGCCGGACTCGTTCACGCTGGCCGGCTATGAACGGACCGGGGGCTACCAGGGGCTGCGCAAGGCGCTGGCGATGAGCCCGGACGACGTGATCGCCACGGTGAAGGCCTCGGTGCTGCGCGGCCGCGGCGGCGCGGGGTTCCCCACCGGCGTGAAGTGGTCCTTCATCCCGCAGGGCGACGGCAAGCCGCACTACCTCACCGTCAACGCGGACGAGTCGGAGCCGGGGACGTGCAAGGACGTTCCGCTGATGATGGCCACCCCGCACACGCTGCTCGAGGGCGCCATCATCACCTGCTACGCGATCCGCGCCGGGCACGCGTTCATCTACGTGCGCGGCGAGGCGCTGCAGGCGGTCCGGCGGCTGCAGCTCGCGGTGGCCCAGGCGTACGAGGCGGGTTACCTCGGCAAGAACATCCTCGGCTCCGGCTTCGATCTCGACGTCGTGGTGCACGCCGGCGCGGGCGCCTACATCTGCGGGGAGGAGACCGCGCTGCTCACTTCGCTGGAGGGGTACCGGGGCCTGCCGCGGAACCGTCCGCCGTTCCCGGCCGTCGAGGGGCTGTACGCCTGCCCCACGGTCATCAACAACGTCGAGTCCATCTCCAGCGTCCCGTCTATCATGACCGGTGGCGCGGACTGGTTCGCCGGGATGGGCACAGACAAGTCGAAGGGCTACGGCATCTTCTCGCTGTCCGGGCATGTCAGCAAGCCCGGCCAGTACGAGGCGCCGCTCGGCATCACGCTGCGCGAGCTGCTGGACCTCGCGGGCGGCGTCCGCGGCGGGCGCCGGCTGAAGTTCTGGACGCCGGGCGGGTCGTCGACCCCGCTCCTCACCGACGCGCACCTGGACGTGCCGCTGGACTTCGAGTCCATCGGCGCGGCCGGGTCGATGCTCGGCACCCGGGCGCTGCAGATCTTCGACGAGACCACGTGCGTGCTGCGTGCAGCCCTCCGGTGGACCGAGTTCTACCAGCACGAGTCCTGCGGCAAGTGCACGCCGTGCCGGGAGGGCTCGTACTGGCTGGTGCGGACACTCGATCGGCTCGAGCACGGCAAGGGCACCGAGGCAGACCTGGAAACGGTGCTCGACGTGGGCGACAACATCATCGGACGCGCGTTCTGCGCGCTCGGTGACGCCGTGCCCGTGCCGATTTCCTCCGCCATCAAGTACTTCCGTGACGAGATCGTGCAGCACCAGAAGGAAGGCGGCTGCCCGTTCGACCCGGCAGCCTCCACGGCCTGGGCAGGACGCAAATGACCGTGCAGACGACCACCGCGACCGTCAGCGTCACCATTGACGGGTTCGAGATCGCCGTGCCGAAGGGGACCCTGGTGATCCGGGCCGCCGAGATCATCGGCATCCAGATCCCGAGGTTCTGTGATCACCCGCTGCTGGAGCCGATCGGCGCCTGCCGGCAGTGCCTGGTGGAGATCGAGGGGCAGCGCAAGCCGCTGGCCTCGTGCACCACCGTGTGCACCGACGGGATGGTGGTCAAGACGCAGCTCACCTCC
>JASHXJ010000545.1 GCA_030043595.1 Trebonia sp. | reverse complement strand
GCCAGCAGCGGGGCATACGGGACCTGCAGTATGCACAGCGGAACTACCGTGGCCAGCACGACACCGGCAAGCCAGCTGCTCGCCGTGGCGGAGTGCGCCGCGCCGCCGGAGCGCCGGACCGGGGCGAGCGGAATGGGCTCAAAGCTGACGGAGGCGGGGAACGGGAAGTCCAGAACCGGGGGTATGCCCTCCGGCGCGGTGTCGTGCAGCGGGCTGGCCCGCCAGGCGTTCTCAGCGTCGGCCACCTCGCCCGGGGGCCAGGGCCGCCTCGACATGGCTGGGTCGGCAGGTCCTGGCCTCATGCTATTGGTCACTTTCCGCTCACTTAAGGTCACTTTGCGAGACGGCGAAGAGCCTAACGCGATACCCGCCGCAGGCGCGGGCAGTTCCGCGAGACGGTCACCTATGCCCAGGGATTTCCCTTTGCTCCGGACCCGCCCCATTCACGGCCGGCCGAGCGCTTTTCGACCTTCCTGGCCAGCCAGATGCCCGTGAACCAGAGGGCGGTGAAGATGACGCCCAGGATGTACATCGCGGGCATCACCACGCCCGCGGCGATCACCAGGAGCTGCAGCGCGGAGCCCGCGTACAGCGCCCAGCCCATGCGGGGACGCCCGACCAGGCCAGCGAGCAGGATGGCGAGAACCGCGATGGCGCCGCCGACCGCGCCCGCGGTGCTGGCGTGCATGTGCTCAAGCGCGATCGCGGGCGCGATCGCCAGGCCCACGATGACCGCCTCCATGATCAGCACGGTGCCGCACAGCTGCCTCACGAGAGCTCCCCCGCCGTGAACGAGTGCCTGGCCGGCGTTCCCGGGGCCGACGGCGGGTCAGCCGGGCTGTCCGGTGCGAGCAGACGCCTGGCGTCGCCCGCGGTCACGACCGAGCCGGTGATGAGCACGGCGCTGCTGCCCGGCAGGTCGTCGCCGACGGTCTCGTCCGCGAGGCGCACCGCAGCGTCGATCGCGTCGTCCAGGCGCTCGGCGACCAGCACCCGGTCCTCGCCGAACACCTCGCGCGCGACGACCGCCAGTTCGCGCGCCGGCATCGACCGGGGGGACGAGTTCGAGGTGATGACGACGTCGCTGAGCACCGGCTCGAGCTCGGCGAGCAGGCCGGTCACGTCCTTGTCCTCGCTGATCGCGAGCACCCCGATGACCCGCGCGAAGCCGAACGTCTCGGTCAGCGCCTCCAGGGTGGCCGCCATGCCGGCCGGGTTGTGCGAGGCGTCCACGAGCACCGTCGGGCTGCGCCGCAGCACCTCCAGCCGGCCAGGCGAGCTGACCTTGGCGAACCCGTCCCTGACGAGGCCGGGGTCGAGGGCCGCGGAGCTCAGCCCGGGACCGAGCGTCAGCGAGCCGCCGTCGGCGCTGACGAGTTCCGAGACGCCGGCGAACGCCTCGACGGCCGCGAGCGCGCACGCCGCGTTCCCCGCCTGGTACGCGCCGAACAGCGGCAGGTACACGTCGTCATACGTCCCGCGAAGCCCCTTGAGCACCAGCTGCTGACCGCCGACCGCCAGCTCCCGCGCGATGACGCCGAACTCGATGCCTTCGCGCGCGACGGTCGCGCCGGCTGACGCGGCGCGGGCGAGCAGCACCTCCGCCGCGGCCACCTGCTGCTGGGCCAGGATGGCGGTCGCGCCGGGCTTGATGATGCCGGCCTTCTCCGCGGCGATCGCCTCGATCGTGTCGCCCAGGTACTGCATATGGTCCATGGCCACCGGCCCGACCACCGCGACAGCGCCGTCCGCGACGTTGGTCGCGTCCCACCGGCCGCCCAGGCCGACCTCGATTACCGCCACGTCGACCGGCGCGTCCGCGAACGCGGCGAACATCATGCCGGTGAGCACCTCGAAGAACGACAGTGCCGCTGGCTGCTTGTCATCGACCAGCTGGACGTACGGCAGGATCTCGTCGTAAAGCTCGACGAAGCGCTCGGCCGGCAGCGGCACGCCGTCGACGCAGATCCGCTCCCGCATGGACGCTAGGTGCGGGCTGGTGAACCGGCCGGTGCGCAGGCCCCGCTCGCGCAGCAGCGTGTCGATCATCCGGGTCATCGATGTCTTGCCGTTGGTCCCGGCGACGTGCACGACGGGGAATGCCCGCTGCGGGTCGCCGAGCAGGCTGGTGAGCATCGCGATCCGGTCCAGCGTCGGGGAGATCTGATGTTCCGGGCGCCGCGCCGCGATCTCGAGCTCTACCTCGCGCAGCCGTTCCGCTATGTCCACGGTGATCAGCCTACTGCGCAGCTAGGCGAGCGATGCGAGACGGCCTTCCAGCCTGGCGACGTCCGCCTCGGCGACGGCGAGCCGCTGTCTGGTCTTCGCCACCACCTCCGACGGTGCCTTCTGCGTGAACGACACGCTGCCGAGCTTGGCCGACGCCTGCTCGGCCTCCCTGCGCGCGGCCGCGAGGTCCTTCTCCAGCCGTTTGCGTTCGGCCTCGACGTCCACCGTGCCCGCCAGGTCAAGCTCGACCGTGACGCCCTCTACCGCGAGCGCGGCGGAGACAGCGAACCCGTCCCCTGGCGGCACCAGCCGCAGCAGCGCGCGAATGCTCTCCTCGTGGGCGGAAAGCGGCGTGGACCCGATCCCGGCCAGCCTGGCGGGCACCCGCTGCCCGGGCCGCAGACCCTGGTCGGAACGGAACCGCCGGAGCTCGGTGACCAGGCGCATCAGCGAGGCCACGTCCGCCTCGGCCGCCGGGTCGCTGAACTCATACGCCGGCCAGGCCGCCACCATGACCGAATCCTCGCCGGTCAGCGCGCACCACAGCTCGTCGGTCACGAACGGCATCACCGGGTGCAGCAGCCGCAGCATCTGGTCGAGCACGAACCCGAGCACCCGCCGCGTCGTCCCGGCGGCCCGCGCGTCGCCCGAACTCAGCGGCACCTTCGCGAGTTCCACGTACCAGTCGCAGAACTCGTCCCACGCGAAGTGGTACAGCGCCTCGCACGCCTTGCCGAACTCGTACTGCTCGAGCAGCCGGTCCACCTCGGCGATCACGCTGGAGAGCCGGGAGAGGATCCAGCGGTCGGCGGTGGCGAGGGAGGCATGGGGGGCGCGCAGTCCCCCATGCGGGGGGTCACCGGGGGGCCGGCCCCCGGGGGCTAGCACGGCTCCGTTCAGCAGCGCGAATCTGGTGGCGTTCCAGAGCTTGTTGCAAAAGTTCCGCGATCCGGCGGCCCAGTCCTCGCTGATGGCGGTGTCGCTGCCGGGGTTCGACCCGCGGGCCAGCGTGAACCTGGTCGCGTCGGCGCCGAACCGGTCGATCCAGTCCAGCGGGTCCACCGTGTTGCCACGGGACTTCGACATCTTCTTGCCGTAGGCGTCCCTGACCAGGCCGTGCAGCGCCACGGCGCGGAACGGCACGGCGTCGGCCGGCTTGCGGTCGCGCATCGCGTACAGGCCGAACATCATCATCCGGGCCACCCAGAAGAACAGGATGTCGTACCCGGTGACCAGGACGCTGGTCGGGTAGAAGGCGCGCAAGTCCGCGGTGTCGTCCGGCCAGCCGAGCGTGGAGAACGGCCACAGCGCCGAGGAGAACCAGGTGTCCAGCACGTCCGGGTCCTGGGTCCACCCCTGCGGGGGAGTCTCGTCGGGGCCGATGCAGCGGACCTGTCCATTCGGGCCATAAAAGACAGGGATCCTGTGCCCCCACCAAAGCTGCCTGCTTATGCACCAGTCGTGCATGTCATCGACCCACCCGAAATAGCGGGCGTTCATCTCGGGCGGCGACAGCCGGACCCGGCCGTCGCGCACGGCGTCGCCCGCGGCCCTGGCCAGCGGCGCGACGCGGACGAACCATTGCAGCGACTGGCGCGGCTCGACCGTGGTGCCGCAGCGGCTGCAGTGGCCGACCGCGTGCACATACGGGCGGACCTCCTTGACGATCCTGCCTTCCTCGCGCAGCGCGGCGACGACCGCGGGACGGGCCTCGAACCGGTCCAGGCCCTGGAACGGTCCCGGCGCGGTGATGACGCCGCGCTCGTCCATGATGGACAGGCCGGGCAGGTCATGCCGGCGGCCGATCTCGAAGTCGTTGGGGTCGTGGGCCGGCGTCACCTTCACCGCGCCGGTGCCGAACGACGGGTCCACGTGCTCGTCGGCCACGACCGGGATGCTGCGGCTGGTCAGCGGCAGCTCGACCGTCGTGCCGACCAGGTGCTGATACCGGTCGTCGTCGGGATGCACGGCCACCGCGGTGTCGCCGAGCATCGTCTCGGCGCGGGTGGTGGCGACGACGACGGAGTGCTCGCCGTCGCCGTAGCGGATGTAGACCAGCTCGCCCTCGTCGTCGCTGTGGTCCACCTCGATGTCGGACAGGGCGGTCAGGCAGCGCGGGCACCAGTTGATGATGCGGTCGGCGCGGTAGATCAGGTCGTCGTCGTACAGCCGCTTGAAGATCGTCTGGACGGCGCGGGACAGCCCGTCGTCCATGGTGAACCGCTCGCGGGACCAGTCCACGCTGTCGCCGAGACGGCGCATCTGGCCGAGGATCCGGCCGCCGTATTCGGCCTTCCACTGCCAGACCCGCTCGACAAACGCCTCCCGGCCGAGGT
>JASHXJ010000544.1 GCA_030043595.1 Trebonia sp. | reverse complement strand
TCAGCGGCACCGAAGGATTCGAGCAGTTCTCCGACCGGGTGCAGCCGCACTCGCCCGGGCTGCGCGACCGCATGTGGTACGGCGCCGGGAGCCTTGCCTCGGCGCGCTGGGCCGGCGAGCACGGCATGAACCTCCTGACCAGCAGCGTGGTCAGAGCCGAGGAATCGGAAGACTTCGCCGAGATCCAGTCGTCCCAGATCCGGGCATTCCGGGCGGCCCATCCGCTCGGGGATGACGCCCGGGTGTCGCAGGGGCTGGTGGTGATCCCCACCGACAGCGCGACCGCCGCGCAGCGGGCCAGGTACGAGGCCTACGTCGCCGCGCGCACGCCGCGCACCGCCAGGCCGGCCGGGCCCGCGCGGATGATGTTCGCCCGCGACCTGCTCGGCCCGTCCGGGGAGATCGCCGGGTCGCTGTACGCGCATGCCGCGTTCCGCGAGGTCACCGAGGTCGCGTTCGCGCTGCCGTTCACCTTCGAGCACGCCGACTACGTGCAGATCCTCACCGACATGGCCGGCAAGCTCGGACCCGCACTCGGCTGGCAGCCGAAGGCGGCCGGGTAGCCAGGCATCGCGCGCCGGTCAGCCGTAAGCTTGCGCCGACGGCTCATCTGGTGATCTCACGTGAGGGAGAGCTCACGAATGTCGCAGCGACGCGTGCTTTTCGGCGCCAGCCTCGGTCAGTGGAACGGGGCGGACGTCGGCAACGTGGCGGGAGTCCTGGACCTGGCGGCCACGGCGGACGCCAACGGCCTGGACATGTTCACGATCGCCGACCATCTGTACTTCGGCGACAAGCTGGACGCGTACTCCACCGTGGCCTTCGCCCTCGGGCGGACCGCCATCATCTCGGGGATCGTGACGGTGACGAACCTGCCGACCCGGCCCGCGCCGCTGGTCGCGCGGACGATCACGTCGCTGTCCGCGCTCTCCGGCGGCCGCGTCATCCTCGGCATGGGCGCCGGCGCGATCTGGGACATGATCACCCAGCTCGGCGTGCCGCGGCTCACCCCTGGCGCGGCCGTGCGCGCCATGGAAGAGGCGATCACGCTGATCAGGGCGCTGTCCGGCGGCGGCGAGCCGGTGACGTTCGACGGCGCGTTCTACCAGGTGTCCGGCCTGGCTCCCGCGCCCACCCCCGCGCCGCCGATCTGGACCGGCTCGGTGGGACCGAGGTCGCTCGCGGTCACCGGCCGGGCCGCGGACGGATGGGTTCCGTCGATGGGATCGGACTGGCTGAGCACGCGGTACCTGGAGTCCCGTCCGCTGATCGACGAGGCCGCCGCGGCCGTCGGCCGTGAACCGTCGCAGGTCATCGACGTCTTCAACTTCGGCGGCCGGATCACGCCGGAGCCCCTCGCCGCCACGCGCGGCGACGACGGGCGCTGGATCGGCGGGTCCGTCCGGCAGTGGATCTACGAGCTCACGTCCGCGGTCATCGAGCACAACGCGGGGGGCTTCGTCTTCCGCAGCACGGACGACACCCCCGCGCCGGTCGCCGTGGCTCGCTTCGCGCAAGAGATCGTGCCAGCCGTACGGGAGGCAGTCGCGAAGTCCTTACCGGCCGCCGTGACCGCTCCCTGCGGCGCGACATCACGCCGGCGCCATGAGCCCACGCTGCCCGCCGCATCCCCCCCTGCGTTTCGGCCACGGCGACCGGGCAAAGCACAGCGGACGCGATGACCAGAAAACGCCCAGGTGCTTTACCGGGGCAGGCTAAAATTAGCGCGCACCGCGGCGCATCATCAGGATTATGTATTCGGTTATGTAGACGCACTCCGGATCAAGGCGGCGGATATCGCAGCAGACCTGCCCCAGGAGCCGAACAGCTTCGTCGGCCGCGAACGCGAGCTCGAGGAGCTACGCGAGCATGTGTACGCCACGCGCATGCTGACGCTGAGCGGCCCCGGGGGCATCGGCAAGACGCGCCTGGCGCTGCGCACGCTCGCCGCGGTGGCCGCCGAGTTCCCCGACGGGGTCTGCTATGTCGAGCTTGCCGACCTGACCGACCCGGATCTGGTCCTCGCCCGCGTGGCGTCGGCGGCCGGCGTGACCGAAGAGCAGGACCGCCCGCTGCTCGGCACGCTGACCGACGCGCTGCGGTCACGCCGGCTGCTGCTTGCGCTGGACAACTGCGAGCACCTCCTCGACGCGTGCGCCGCGCTCTGCACTCGGCTGCTGGCCAGCTCACCGGAGCTGCGGCTGCTCGCTACCAGCCGCGAGCCGCTGCGTGTCGCGGGTGAGACCGTCTGGCCGGTGCCGCCGCTTGCTGTCGCGCCCGCTGGGGCGGAAGGTGCCCACGCCCGCTCCGATGCCTCCCGGCTTTTCACCGAACGAGCCGTGGCGGCTGCCCCCGGGTTCGCCCTGACCGCGGCGGACGCGGGCACGGTCGCCGAGCTGTGCCGCGCGCTCGACGGGATTCCGCTGGCGATCGAGCTGGCCGCCGCCCGGGTCCGCGCGCTTTCCGTCGGGCAGATCCTGGTGCGGGTGACCGACAGGTTCGGACTGCTGACCGCGGGCGACCGGACGGCGCCGCCCCGGCAGCGGACACTGCGCGCCGCGATCGACTGGAGCCACGACCTGCTGGCCGAACGGGAGCAGGTACTGCTGCGGAGACTGTCGGTCTTCGCTGGCTGGTCGCTCGAGATGGCCGAGCAGGTGTGCGCCGATGAGCGGATACCGGCAGCCGTCGTGCTGGACGCGCTGGCGGCGCTGGTCGACAAGTCACTGGTGGTGCGTGAGCCCGAGGTGCTCGGCCAGGCCAGGTACCGGCTGCTCGATACGATCCGTGAGTACGCGGCGGGCAAACTTGCGACGGCGGGCGAGACGGCGGCCGTCCAGCGCCGGCTCCGTGACTACGTGCTGGCAGTGGCCGAGCAGAATTTCGCGATAGGGATGGCGCTGGTCCCGGCGCGCTGGCAGGAGCGCGTCGACGTGTTCCGCAGGTACGACGCGGACGCGAGCAACGTCTGGCAGGTGCTCGGCGACTGCCTGGCCGACGGCGATGTCGCGGCAGGCCTGCGGATCTGCACGGCGGTCCGGCCGTGCATGCTGGTGCGAGGCGAGTACGCCCTCGGCTGCCGGTGGGTGGACGCGTTCCTCGCGGTGCCCGGGGCGTCCGCGGTGCCGCCAGAGGTCACGGGCGCGGCGCTGATCGGGCAGGCACAGCTCATGCTGCCGGTCGATCCGGCAGGCGCCGAGCCGCTGGCGCGCGCGGGCCTGGACCTGTGCCGCGCGGCCGGCGACAGCTTCTGGACGGGGGCTGGGCTCAATCTGCTCAGCGAGATCGCCGTGCACACCGGCCGGCCAGACGAGGCGGAGGCGCTGGTCCAGCAGGCGATCACGATCGCCGAGGCAGCAGGCGACCGGTGGAACGAGGGCTGGGCGCTCGGCGTCCAGGCCGCGGTCGCGGGGCTGCGCGGCAGGACGCGCGAGGCCGCCGATCTCGCTAGCGCGTCGGTCGCGATCATGCGCGCCATCGACCACCGGTGGGGCGTCGCCCGCGCGCAGCTCGGGCTTGGCGACCTCGCGAGGATCCGCGGCGACCACACCGACGCGCGCCGGCGGTACACAGAGGCGCTGACCTACCTGCGGGAGATCGACGCCCGGCCGGAGATCGCCCGCTGCCTGTCCGGCCTCGGCCGGGTGGCGACGGATCTTGGCGCGACCGCGCTGGCCAGGGAGCACCTGAGCGAGAGCCTGCGGCTCAGCCGGGCCATCGGGTCGCGGATCGGGGTGGCACGCGGGCTGGAGTCATTCGCCGCGCTCGCCGTGCGAAAAGGCGAGCCTGAACGGGCTGTGCTGCTCGCCGCCGCCGCGGTGGCACTGCGCGCGGCGGCCGGCCTGCCTGCGCTGCCTGGCGCGCGAGCCGAACGCTACCTCACTCCTGCCCGCCGCCTCGGTGACCAGGCCGTCGC
>JASHXJ010000543.1 GCA_030043595.1 Trebonia sp. | reverse complement strand
GATCTACCGGGCGGAGATCGAGGCGGCGCGCGGGCTCGGGCTGCCGGTCAGCGTGCACGCCTGCGGGCCGCGCGCGGCCGCCGGGCAGATCGCGACGTACGCCGCCGACGGGCTGCTCGGGCCCGACCTGCAGGTGGTGCACCTGAACAACGCGTCGGAGCTGGAGGTGTCGCTGGCCGCCGGGCACGGCACGCCGGTCAGCGTGTCGCCGTTCACCGAACTGCAGATCGGCTACGGCCAGCCGGTGACCGGCCAGCTGCTCGCGGCGGGCCTGCCCACCGGGCTGTCGGTCGACACGACCATGCTGTCAGGGAACGCCGACATGTTCGCGATCATGAAGGTGACGCAAGGCTGCGCGAACGCGCTGGCCTACGACGAGTTCGCGCTCAGCGCGCGGGACGTGCTGCGGCTCGCGACTATCGACGGCGCGCGGACGCTGGGCCTTGACGGGGTGACCGGCTCGCTGGCCCCGGGCAAGCGCGCCGACGTCATCGCCGTCTCCGTCGACGCGCCGAACCTCGGCGTGCTCACCGACCCGGCCCGGCTGCTCGTCACCGCCGCGCACCCGGGCAACGTGGACACGGTGCTCGCGGACGGCCGGGTGCTGAAGCGTTCCGGCGTGCTCACCGGCTGCGACACGGCCGAGGTGACCAGGTCCGCCCGCGCGGCACTGGCCGGGGTTCTGGCTCGCGCCTGAGTCATCCGGGGCGGGTGTGACGGCCAGACGGGCGCGGTATATACGGAACGTTGGCCTGACCGTCACTGAACGTGCGGGTGCGGTTTGGGCGATTGTACGGATATTCATGGATATCACGACGTACGATCTGTCTGGCCGCCCCCGCTAGCCACTCCGGAGTCCCATGCGCCTGCCCGCTCGGTTGCTCATCGCTGCCTTGACGGTACTAGCGGCGGGGTCGGTGGCGAGCTGCTCGGGGACGGCGGTCGTCCCTGACGCCAGCGGCGCGATCCGGCCGCCGTCCGGCGTGATCACGGCGCGGGTGCCCGCCGGTCCGCAGTCGCGGGCCAAGACCGCGCCCGCAGCCTCACCCGCCGGGCCGGCCGCGCCGCGCCTGCAGGTCGCCGGCGCGCCGCACGGGGTCGGGGCGAAGGCGGGCATCCTGGTGGACCCGGCCACCGGCCAGGTGCTCTGGGCCAGGTCCGCGGACGCGGAACGGCCGATCGCCAGCATCACGAAGGTGATGACCGCCTACCTGGTCATCCAGGCGGGCGACCTCGGCAGGCAGATCACGGTCCCCAAGGGCGTGCTCAACTACGTCTGGGAGTACGGCGCGACCAGCGCCGGGCTGCACCCCGGGGAGGTACTCACCGCGCAAGAGCTGCTGTACGGGCTGCTGCTGCAGTCCGGCGCGGACGCCGCCTACACGCTGGCGGCGGCGTACGGCCCGGGGATGCCCGCGTTCGTCGCGACGATGAACGCGACCGCCCGCGCGCTGGGGATGCTGCACACGCACTTCGCCTCGCCCGACGGGCTGCCCTACCCGACGGAGTACTCCACCTACTCCACGCCCGCCGACCTCGTGATCCTCGGTGAGGCGGCGATGCGGTCGCCGGTGTTCCGCTCGATCGTGGACCAGCGCTCTTACGTCCTGAAGAAGGGCCAGGGCCACGACGCCCACTGGTGGGGAAACGACAACGACCTGATCGGCACGTACTCCGGCGCCGTGGGGATCAAGACCGGGTTCACCGACGACGCGGGGCACTGCCTGCTGTTCGAGGCGGTGCGCGACGGCCGGACACTGCTCGGAGTGGTCCTCGACAGCGCGGACACCGGCCCCGCCGCCGCGGCCCAGGACGCGGCGCGCGTCCTCAACTGGGGCTTCGCGCTGACACAGTCGCCCTGACCCGCCAGCGGGTGGCGGTCACCGCGCGGTGACCGCGGCCCTGGTTGGCTCGCGCCGCAGCCATTGCAGGAACGTCCGGCGCGGGGTTCGCGGCGGCCGCACCCGGATGTTGCTGCCGAAGAGGCTACCGGTGACCTCGACCCGCAGCAGGGCGGGGACCTGCGCTTGCGCTTCCTCCGGCTCTTGCACCAGCACCCGGCCGGCGATGAGCGCAACCTCATCGGTGTCGACCGTGACGCCGGGCCTGGTGATCAGGATCAGGTTCCCGCCGGCCAGCACGGCGTTGATCTGCAGCGACGGCAGGGTGATCACGGCCTGGGTGAAGTCCAGTGTCACGTTCCCGCCGGTCACCCGCAGCTCGATGCGGGCCGGCACCAGCCAGCGGCCGTCGCGCTTGGCGTTGGCGCCATGCCGGTCGATGCGCAGCACGTCCTTGGGCCTGGGCGGCGGGACCGCCCCGGGCTGCGCCGCAGGCAGGTCCGCGACCAGCGCCGACAGCTCGCCGTACGTCCGCGCCGTCAGGGCAAGCTCGATCCGCTGGTCGAGTTCCTCCGCGGTCAGCCGCCCGTCGCCGGCCGCCACCCGCAGCACCTCGACGACGCGATCGCGGTCCTCGTGGGAGGCCCGCAGCCCATCATCCGCCATGGACAAACTGTAGACGCTGGCCCGCCTGCCGGCCCCCGTGCGCGCGCTCGCGCCCCGCGGCGATCGCTAGTCGCGCTGCCGGGAGCTGCCGAGCATGATCTCGTCCCAGGACGGGACGGAGGAACGGCGGCCGCGGGCGGTTTTCTTGCCCGTGCGGGAGCGGACCGCCTGCTCGTCGGCCGCGGGGTCCGCGAGTTCCGCGGCGTCCGCGGCAGGCTCGGCTGGCACCATTTCGCGCTGCGCGGGGGCCGCGGGCCCGGTTACCGGCGACGGTTCTGGCGCGGTGCCGAAGTCGTAAGGCGCCTCGTAGACGAGCGGGGACTGGGGAGCCAGCCGGGTCCGTTCGGGATCATGGGACGAGGACCGGGCGGGGGCCTGCGGCTGCGGTGCGGCGGGCGGCGGGTCGGGCACCGGGTCGCGGTAGCCGGGGCGGGGAAGGACGGGCGAGGCAGCGTGCGACAGTGCCGGGCCTTCCGCCGCGACAGTCCGGTCAGCCGCCGCGGGCCGCTCGGCGGCGATCGGGCGGTCCGCCGCGACCGC
>JASHXJ010000542.1 GCA_030043595.1 Trebonia sp. | reverse complement strand
ACCACGACGTGATTTACCGCGGCGAGACCGGTCTCACCAGCCATTGGCGCATCCCCCTTATCGTCGGTCAAACCTTAGTGGTGACAACGCATGACAAGACGGGATTTGCCCAGACTTGGGTTAGCCGTTTGCGGGCCGGTGGCCGCCCGCCTTGTGGGCCGCGGTCCGCGCGGCCTTGGCGACCGACTTGTCCGGGTGGTACCTGCCGATGTGGGTGAGCACATCGAGGACCTCCGGGTGCGAGCTGCGCCACATGATCTCGAAGACGGCGGTCTCCCGCCCGGCCGGGACGGCCTCCCGGAAGCTGGCCACGATCTCCTCCGGGTCAGGGAACTCCTCGTCGCAGGCGAGCGCCAGCAAGTCCGTCGTCATCCAGGCGACGTCCGCGGGCAGCTGCTCCAGCTCCGGCGGCACGTTCTCGTCGCCGGACAGCGCGGCCAGCGCCGCCTTCGCGTAGGCGCGCACCTGCGGCACGTCCAGGCTGTCCCGCCAGGCCTGCTCGGCCGCGGCGCCGATCCTGGTCACGGCCGCCACCGCGAGCATCCGGTCCGCTGAGTCGCCTGCCGCGGCGAGCCCGAGCAGCTCCCGTGCCGCACTGTCGGCCCCGCGCGCGGCGACCCAGGCGTCGGTCTCGGCCTCGAACTCGTCGTCGTCCACGGCCTCGGCCATGGCGAGCAGCTGGGCGCCGGTCAGCTCCGCCGCGGTGGGCGGCAGCAGCGGGATGTCGACCCCGGCGTCGACAAGCTGCTCGTGCAGCGCGGCGAGGGCCAGCGGGGTCAGCCGGACCGTGTCCCCGGTGCCGGGCTCGGTGCCGGACTCGGTGCCGGACTCGGTGCCGGATTCGGTGCCGGACTCGGTGCCGGATTCGGTGACCGCGTGCAGCGCCGCGAGCTTGTCCAGCAGCAGCCGGGCCGGGTCCGCATAGCTCGCCAGCCACCGCGCGCGTGCGGTCGCGGCCTCGCGGGCGGGCAGCTCGCCGCAGGCGTTCTCCCACAGGACTTCGGTGAAGTCGGCGACAGTCAGCCCTTCCCTGCGGGCCAGGAACAGCAGGATGGCCATGGCCAGCGGCTGGCCGTCGAAATCGAGCCCGCCGACACCGAGCGTGTCCCAGTCGGCGTCCGCGGCCGGGCCGCCGACGAAGAGCGTCTCGCCGAGCACCGCGGCCAGCGTCGAGGACCAGACGTCCAGCGCCGCCGCGTCATCGTCGTCGGCCCAGGCCTGCGCCATCTCGCCGGAGACGACGCGGTCGTCGGTGTCCGCGTCGTAGTCCAGCCACTCCACGGCGAGGGCGTACTCCCACAGGTACGCGAAATCCTCGGGACCGGCGCCGACCGCCTTCATCGCCTCGTGCCTGCCCGCCTCGGTCAGCTCCCCCTCGCCGTTGACCTCCTGGCCGTCCTCGCCGGCCCATGCGGCGAGCGCGGCAAGCTGGGCGGTCAGCGGGGCCTTACGGGCCTGCGCGGCAAGCTCGGGCAGCGAGGGCAGCCTGACGGGCGGCAGCGAGTCGGGCAGCCCGAACGCCTCCTTGAGGTCGGCGATGCTGTCGTCCGCGTAGTCGCCGGGGTCCGCGTAATCGAAGGCGCCCGTGTCGAATTCGCCCGCGATGGGGCGTACCCCGGCGAAGGGGTCGAAAGGGTCTTTGGCCATGCACGTGAGCCTAGCGGCCCGCGGAGCGAACCGGGATCCGCTCCGGTGCGGACCGCCGCGCGGTGCGGCTCCGCGCGGCGGCCTGCGCGGCCCGGCGGGCGTTCCTGGCGACCCGCCGGTCCGGGTGGTACCGGCCGAGCACCGTCAGTACCTGCACCACGTCCGGATGCGAGCTGCGCGACATCAGGTCGAAGATCCACGACTCCTGGCCTTGCGGCACCGCCTCGCGGAACTGCGCGGCTATCTCTGCGGGGTCCGGCGCGTCGTCGCCGCAGGCGAGCGCGAGCAGGTCGGTGGCCACCCAGGTCAGGTCGTCGGGGTCCGGGTCGAGGACCAGCGGCAGGGTGCTCTCCGGCAGCTCGCTGGCCAGCACGGACAGCGCGATCCGCGCGTACCCGCGCAGTTCGGGGCGCTGCATGGCGTCCCGCCAGGCCCGCTGGGCGCCGATCCCGATGCCGCGGGCGAGGTTCACCGCGACCAGCCGCGTCCGCGGGCCGCTGACGGCGGCCCACGAGAGCAGTTCCCGCGCCGCCCGGCCGGCGCCGCGGCGCGCCACCCAGGTGGCGGATTCGGACCGCAGCTCGGTCTCGCTGACGGCGTCGGCCAGCGCGACGAGGTCCCCGGCCGTCATCTGCTGCGGGCTGGCCGGGACCCGCGGGATCTGGATCCCGTCCAGCCGGAACTGCTCGCGCAGCGCCCACAGTGCCAGCGGCGTCAGCCCGACCAGGCCGGCGTCGCTGTCCGGCACGGTCACGGCGCGCAGTGCCGCCAGCTCACCGAGCAGCAGGCTCGCCGGATCGCCGTGCTTGCGCACCCAGGCGTCCCATGCCCGCCGCGCGCGCGCCGACGGCGGGGCGCCGGCCGCGCCGTCCATGACCAGCTCCTTCACCTCGGCCAGGGACAGCCCGGCCCGCCTGGCCAGGAAGAGCATCACGGCCGCGGTCACGCCCTGGCCCTGGAAGTTCAGCTTGCGGGAACAGCCGGGATCCCGTGCCGCCGCCACGTCCAGCGCCGCGGCCAGCACCGAGGCGAAGACCGCCGCCCACACGTGCAGCGTCCCGGAGTCCGCGCCCTCCGCCCAGCGCCGCTCGGCCGCGCCGGGCACCGCCCGGGTCCGGCCGCCGGGCTCGTCGTCCAGCTCGAACCAGCCAGCGGTCAGCGCGTACTCCCACAGGTACGACAGGTACTCGGCGCGGACGCCCAGCAGGCTGGCCGCCTCCGCGGCCGCCTCGTCCGGCAGCTCGTCCGCCTGGCTGACCAGCCGCCCCCGCGGCCCCAGCCACGCGGCGAGCGTCTCCAGCCTGGTCATCA
>JASHXJ010000541.1 GCA_030043595.1 Trebonia sp. | reverse complement strand
TGCGCGAGGTCCGCCGGGTCGCCGACCACGCGCAGCCCGCGGCCCCCGCCGCCGCCCGCGGCCTTGACGAGCACGGGAAACCCGATGCGCTGCGCGAGCGCCGCCGCCCCGGCACCGGCCCCGTCCGTCACATCAGCTCCCGGCAGCACCGGCAGCCCCGCCGCGACCGCGTGCTCGCGGGCCGCCAGCTTGTCGCCGGTGGCCTCGAGCGTCTGCGGCGACGGCCCGATGAACACCACTCCGGCGGCCGCGCAGGCCCGCGCCAGGCGCGCGTTCTCCGACAGGAACCCGTAGCCGGGGTGCACGGCGTCCGCGCCCGCGGCCAGCGCCGCGCCGGTCACCGCGTCCACGTCCAGGTAACTGGCCGGCGCGGGCGCCGGCCCGACCCGGATCGTCGCGTCCGCGAGGCGGGCCGGCAGCGACCCGGCGTCGGCGTCGGACACGGTCAGCACTGTCTCGATGCCCAGCCGCCGGCAGGTGCGGATGACCCGGGCGGCTATCTCGCCCCTGTTGGCGACAAGCACCCGCCGGAACCCGTGCCGTCCGCTCACGGCGCCTCCGGGTCGATCCACATGAGGGTCGCGCCTTGCGCCGCGAGTTCGGCGTTGTGCAGGCAGATCTCCGCGACGCGGCCCCGCGCGCCCGCGTGCACCGAGTTCATCAGCTTCATCGTCTCCACGATCGCCACGACCGTATCCTCGGTGACCTGGTCCCCGACCTCCACGAACGGGGCGGCCCCCGGCCGCGGCGCGCGGTAGAAGGTCCCCGGCAGCGGCGCGACCACGGCCGCCAGCCCCGCCCGGCCAGCATCCCCGGCCGCCGCCACCCCAGCCGCCTGCGGCTGGGCCTGGCCGGGGGCTGCTCCGTTCGGGGCTGGCGTGACGACCGTGGGGTCGGTGAGGACCTGTGACTCCCCGGTCCAGCCACCGCCGGGGGCGCGACGGAGCGACAGGCGCAGCCGCGGCGTCTGCAGGTCCAGCTCGTCGTACGGGATCGAGTCCAGCACCGCGAGGATGTCCGCTATGTCGTCATTTGTCAGGTCCACGGCACCACCCCCGGCGCCACCCGTGCTTCCGGGACGGTCACAGCGGCTTCCCGAACAAGGCGAGCACGTGGTCGGCGGCGCGCGCCTTCGGCGCGGCGACGGGGACCGGCGTGCGGCCGGCCCACACCGTTTCGGGGCGGCTCTGCAGCAGGACGATGCGACCCGCAGCCGGAGCAGCGGCAGCCGCGCCGGTCGGAACTGACGGAACTGGCGGAGATGGCGGTTCCTCGAGCAGTGCCCACTCGATGTCCTGCGGGACGCCGTAGTGGGCCTCGACCCGGCCCGCGATCGCGGCCAGCGCGCGGATCTCGTCGTCGGTCAGGCACGCGGCCGAGCGCAGCGAGGCGGGTGTCTCCGCCACGGCCACCCCGCGCCCGTTCGGGAGATAGGAATGGATGCGGTCCTTAGCCGAGATGCGGCGGCCGGTGATCTCGCCCGTGATCTTGCTGATGATGAAGCTGTCCGGAGTCACGTCGCCCGCGACCAGGGCCGACCCCAGCCCCCACGTTCCCTCGATCGCCACCACCGAACGATCGCCGGTGACCGGTGAGCGGGTGAACATCACCCCGGCGGCCCGCGGGCGGACCATGAGCTGGACGACCACCGCCATGGCGAGGGACTGCTCGGACATGCCGAGCCGGCGGCGGTACGTCACCGACTCGTCGTTGTACAGGCTCGCCCAGCAGCGCCGCACGTGCCCGAGCACGCCGGACGCGCCGGCCACGCCGAGGTAGGTGTCCTGCAGGCCGGCGAACGACGCGGCGGAACTGTCCTCCATCGTCGCCGACGACCGCACCGCGACGTCAGGATCGGAGCCCGAGGTGCCGCTGGCATCAGCGGACAGGGCGGCGTACGCGGCGGTGATCGCGGAGGCGACGGACGCTGGCAGCGCCGCGGCCGAGATCCGCTCCCGGACTTCGGCGGTCACCCGCGCGATCGCCGGCAGGTCGTCGGCGGGCAGCGCCTCGACCCGGGCGCGCAGCCCGCCATCGGGATCGGCGGCAGCCATGGCCGCACGGAAACCGCCGGTCGTCACGACGAACCCGGGCGGCACCGCGACCCCGGCCCGGGACAGCTCGCCGAGGCTGGCGCCCTTGCCGCCGACGTCGGCGGGCGACCCCGCCGACGCCAGCGGCGCCACGAACTCCGTCACAGCACCCGCACCGTGCCGCGGTCCCCGTCCACCCGGATCCTGTCCCCGGTCCTGATCCGCTTGGTGGCGTCGCCGGTGCCGACGACGGCGGGCATGCCGTACTCGCGCGCGACGATCGCCGCGTGCGACATTGCCCCGCCGATGTCCGACACCGCCGCCTTGATCTTGCCGAACACCGGCGCCCACGACGGCGCGGTCACCGGGCAGACCAGGATCTCGCCCTCGCGGATCTCGCCGATCTCGTTGACGTCCTGCAGGACCCGGGCGACGCCCTCGACCACGCCGGCCGAGGCGGCGACGCCGTGCATCTCCTCCTCGTCCGGGTGCAGCCACGACTCGATGCGCTCGGCGGTGACGCCCCACAGCATGCGCACGGCCGGGTCGTTCAGCGCCTCCGGCACCGGGCCGAGCGCCGGCGGCGGTGACCAGTCACGGAGCACCTTGAGCATGCGCTTGCGTTCGGCCACGATCGGCGGGAAGTGCGCTCCGCCGATCGGCGGGGTGCCCGCGGCCCAGGCGAGCGAGAGATCGGCCAGCGCCTGGTCGACCTCGGTGTGGTGCAGGTGGAAGACGTCGTCGGCCTCGGTCAGCACTCCGGAGCGGGCCAGCAGCGCGCCGAACGCCTTGATCTTCTGGAAGAACCGTGTGGTGAACCAGTGCTCGCAGTAGAACTTGTGGTCCTCGACGAACGGGAACACGAGCCGGCACAGGCCAAGCATCTGGTCGAACGCGGCCTTCTCGTCGTCGGTGGCCAGCAGGTCGCGGTACCCGTTCGCGATCCGCTCCCGCTCCTCCTGCAGCTGCGCCGTCGGCCGGGCGCGC
>JASHXJ010000540.1 GCA_030043595.1 Trebonia sp. | reverse complement strand
CAATGATGAGGCGGCGCGGCTGGCTGTGACGGTCGCCCAGCTTGAGCATGCCCTGGCCTCACGGGTGCGGGTCGAGCAGGCCATCGGCGTGCTGGCCGAACGGCACCGGCTCCGCCCCAGGGAAGCGTTCGACCTGCTGCGCGGCGCGGCGCGGTCGCGGGGGCGGCGGGTGACCGAGCTCGCGCAGGACGTGGTGGCCAGCGCCGCGAACCCGCTGCTGCGGCTGCCGGAGGAACTGGCCCGCAAGCTGCCCGAGCCGCGCCAGCGCGGGCGCTCGCTTCGGCGCGGGCGGCACGCCGAGCAGTTCTAGCCGGTGCTAGGCCCGGCGCAGGGCCGCGAGGACCGCGGCGGCCACGGCGCCCTGGCCGCGGGAGTTGAGGTGGAAGGGCCCGGCCAGTGACGTCGGGACGATGCCCTCCACGTCCTTGACCTTCGAGCTCTGACAGAAGTCGTGCCCGACCGTGGGGGTGAACGTGTTCACGAACGTGGCGCCCGCGGCCGCGGCCGCCGCGCTGAGCACGGCGTTGAACCGCATTTCTATGCCGAGCAGGTAGCTGATGTCGCCGTCGGTGATCGGGACGGCCGGCCAGCAGCCACCATGCAGCGGGAACAGGTCCGGGTACCCGACGAGCAGCACGCGCGCCTGCGGTGCGAGCGCGCGGATCGCCTCGAGCACCGCGGTGATCCGCGGCCCCTCCGCCGCCACCCTCGCGGCGAGCTGGTCGGTGCCGCCGCTGGTGTAGTGCCGCTCGCACGGGCTGCCGACCAGGTCGGTGATGCTCAGCTCCATGCAGGTGTCCAGCACGTTGAAGAACCCGATGTCATCGCCGCCCAGCGTCAGCATCACCAGGGAGTCTTCCGGGGTCAGCACGCTGAGCTGCGGCGGGTTGGTACCCAGGTAGCTGCGCTGCGAGCTGGTCATGTCCCCGACGCCCGCGCCGGTGCAGGCGACGTCGGTGAAGTCGGCGGCGGCGCCGAGCGCCCGCGCCACCTGGGCCGGGTACGCGTCCGGGGAGCGCAGGCAGCCGGGCGGCTGGCTGGTGAGCGACAGCGGCAGCATGTCGCCGGCGGTGTAGGAGTCGCCGAGGGCGACGACCGGCCCGGCGAGGGTCGGCGCCGTGCCAGGCCCGGCATGCGGCGTGGCCGGGGCGGAAAGGAAAAGCGACGCCACCGCAGCCGCCGCCGCGCCCAGCCATCCCCACCAGTGACTCCACACCGTGATCCCCCTCGGGCGAAGCGTTATGCAGCAGGCTAGCACCCGCTGCGGCCGCCCGCTATGCACCGAATGCCGGGTCTGCCGCCAGGTCCGCTCAGCCGGCGGCCACGGCGGCCACGGTGACGCCCGCGTGCGCCCACGGCCGGGTGAACCCGACGACCTTCTGGTCACCCGGCGGCGAGCTCGGCGTCCCGTAGGTGGACACCCGGATCGGGAAGCCGACCGCGTACGCCTCGATCATCTCGCCGTCGCCGATGACCAGGCCCACGTGGCCGGGCGCGGTGTCCGTGCCGTCCGCGCCGGCGAAGAACACGAGGTCGCCCGCTTCCACCTTGGAGGCGGGGATGTGCGGGCCCCACTTCCACTGCTGCTGCGACGTCCGCGGGATGTCGATCCCGGCGGCCCGGTACGCCATCATGACCAGCCCGGAGCAGTCGAACGCGTCCGGCCCTGTGCCGCCGAACAGGTACGGCTTGCCGAGCTGCTGCTCGGCGAAGCTGATGGCGGTGGCTGCCGCGGCGTTCGGCGTGACGAGGGCGGCGAGCACGTTCCCGCCGGCGCACGACGCCGGCGAGCCCGCGCCGCCCTGCGGGGTGATCTCGCTGACCGTGAAGCCGCCACTGGCGTAGGTCGACGCCCACGTCAGCACGTCCTGCACGTACCAGTTCGCGTGGTTGTAGGCGAAGATCGCCGCGGACGGGTTGTTCTGCACGTCGTGCTCGATGAGGTACCTCGCCGCGCCGGCGATCGCGTCCGCCTGGTCGTACACGGACACGGTCGGCTTGCCGTCCTCGTCGGTAGCCACCCCGTTGACCACCTCGGAGGCCGGATGAACAGGCAGGCCGCCCCACTGGTTGCCTGCCTTGCCGCCGACACCGATCTGCATGGGCCCCGCCGCGCCGAACGCGTTCTCGCCGCTGTGCACGCCGGGCAGCGTGCTCCGGCCGTGGTCGCTTTCCACCTCGCCGATGCCCGCCAGGATCGTCCACGGCACGTCGTACTGGGCGCCGACCTTCTGGTACCAGACCAGGTAGTCCGCGGGGATCGAGTCCTGTGCCGTGGTGCTGACCCCCGGCTGCACCACGGACTGGCCCGACCCGGTCCCGCAGCCACCGCCGCCGCCGGCGAGCAGCATGCTGGTGCCGCTCGCGACGAGCATCGGCACGGTGAGCAGGCCGAGCAGCGCCAGCACGGCGACGCCGGCGATGGCGATGACGGCGACCCGGCGGTTCACTGGTTACCCGCGTTCGCGTACTCGATGTCGTTGACTTCCCAGCCGCCGGCGGCCGAGACGACCGTGACGGCGTACTGCGTGGTGGTCGTCGACGTGGTCGTCGAGGTCCCCTTCGTGACGGCCAGCTGCTGGGCGATGTTGACCACGAACGTGATCGAGGCCGGCCCGGAGCCGAACGAGCTGATCGAGGCGATGCCGCCGCTGCTGGCCGATACCTGCTTCTGCGCGGACCGCAGCGCCGCCACCCCGGGCGCCTGGTAGGCGTTCTGCAGCGTCGCCGCGAGCTCGCCGGTGACCAGCCCCGCCATCTTCTGCGCGTACGCGGCGGCGGTCTCTGTGTAGCTGAACGTCTCGTAGTCGGCGGCGAAGGCGAGCGTCGTCTGCGCCGCCTCGGTCAGGTCCTGCTGCGTGAACGGAAGCCACTGGTAGATGTCCGCGCCGCCGCCGGCCGACGTGGCCGGGGCGGTCGGCGTGGTCGGGGCGATCGGGGTGGACGGTGGCGCGGCCGTCGTCGGCTGGACCACGGCCGCCGGGCTGCTCGCCGCGGTGGCGGGGGCGGTGTCCGGG
>JASHXJ010000069.1 GCA_030043595.1 Trebonia sp. | reverse complement strand
CAGCTCGAACCCAGCGCGGGACTGCCGGAGCGGCAGGCGGTGCGCCGGCGCCGCGCGCGGCTGCTTGGCATGCTGCCGACCCTGCCGCCACGGGCGCAGGAAGCGATCAGGGCCAGCCTGGGGAACCAGCCGTGAGCAGCCAGGACGTGACGTTCCCCGGGTCCGGCGCGCTGCGCCAGACCGGGAAGCTCTTCATGCTCGCGGCCCAGGTGCTGCGGCTCACGTTCAAGCGTCCCTTTCAGGTGCGCGAGCTGATCGAGCAGTTCTGGTTCATCGCCAGCGTCACGATCCTGCCCTCGGCGCTGGTCTCCATCCCGTTCGGGGCCGTGATCGCGCTCCAGGTCGGCTCGCTGACCCAGCAGCTGGGGGCCGAGTCGTTCACGGGCGCCGCCAGCGTGCTCGCCGTCGTCCAGCAGGCGAGCCCGCTGATCGTGGCGTTGCTCATCGCGGGCGCGGGCGGTTCCGCGATCTGCGCCGACATCGGGGCCCGCACGATCCGCGAGGAGATGGACGCGATGGAGGTGATGGGCATCTCGCCCGTCCAGCGCCTGATCGTGCCCAGGGTGCTTGCCGCGATGGGTGTCGCGGTCCTGCTGAACGGGCTGGTGTCGGTCGTCGGCGTGCTCGGGGGCTACTTCTTCAACGTGATCGTGCAGCACGGCACGCCGGGCGCTTACCTGTCCAGCTTCTCCTCGCTAGCCCAGCTCCCGGACCTGTACATCAGCGAGATCAAGGCGCTGATCTTCGGCTTCATCGCCGGGGTGATCGCCGCGCACCGGGGCCTGAACCCGCGGCCGGGCCCGAAGGGTGTCGGTGACGCGGTCAACCAGTCGGTGGTCATCTCGTTCCTGCTGCTGTTCTTCGTCAACCTGATACTGACCGCGATCTACCTGCGGATCGTTCCCCCGAAGGGCGCGTGAGCCGTGCGCATGGTGGCAAGAGAACGCGAACCTTCCGGCGCCGGCGCCGGGACCGGCGGCGGCCCTGACCGGTGGCCGGCCCGCGCCGCCGCGCGCGTCGACGGCTGGCTGTCCTGGCTCGACCTGCTCGGCGAGCAGCTGCTGTTCTATGCGCGGGCGCTGGCCTGGACACCCCGGGCCATCCGCCGTTACTGGCGCGAGGTGCTGCGGCTGCTGTCGGAGGTCACCTTCGGCAGCGGCGCGCTCGCGCTGATCGGCGGGACGGTCGGCGTGATGATCGGCATGACGCTGTTCACCGGCACCGTCGTGGGCCTGCAGGGGTACGCCGCGCTGAACCAGATCGGCGCGGCCGCGTTCACCGGTTTCGTGTCCGCCTACTTCAACACGCGCGAGATCGCGCCGCTGGTCGCGGGGCTGGCACTGTCGGCCACCGTCGGGGCCGGCTTCACCGCGCAGCTCGGCTCCATGCGCATCAGCGAGGAAGTCGACGCGCTCGAGGGCATGGGCGTGCCGAGCCTGCCCTACCTGGTCACCACCCGCATCGTCGCGGGCGTGATCGCGATCATCCCGCTGTACGCGCTCGGCCTCGTCAGCTCCTACTTCTCGTCCCGCCTGGTCACCGTGATGTTCAACGGCCAGTCACCGGGCACCTACGACCACTACTTCGGGCTGTTCCTGTCGCCCGTTGACGTCCTCTGGTCGTTCGTGAAAGTGCTGATCTTCAGCGTGGTCGTGATCCTGGTGCACTGCTTCTACGGCTACCGGGCCAGCGGCGGCCCGGCGGGGGTGGGCGTCGCCGTCGGCCGGGCCGTGCGTGCCTCCATCGTGATGATCAACATCATCGACTTCTTCATGAGCCTGGCGATCTGGGGGGCGACCACCACGGTGCGGGTAGCCGGATGAGTTCGCACGCACGCGCCAAGCTCAGGCGCCGGGCCGCCGGCGTGCTGTTCCTGGTGGTGCTGTTCCTGCTGGCGTGGCTATCGGTGGCGCTGTACCAGAAGCGCTTCACCCCGGTAGCGATGGTGACCCTCTACACCACCAGCGCCGGCAACGAGATGAACCTCGGCGCTCAGGTCATGGTCCGCGGGGTCCAGGTGGGCGAGGTACGCCAGATCACGGCCAACGGCAGCGGTGCCCGGCTCGAGCTGGCGATCGATCCCGGGCTCGTGGGCGAGCTGCCCGCGAACACCTCCGCCGAGATGCTGCCCACCACCTTGTTCGGCGAGCGGTACGTGGACCTCATCCTGCCGGCCAGGCCGAGCCCGCAGAAGCTGGCCAACGGCAGCGTGATCTCCCAGGACCGCTCCGGCGACGCCCTGGAGCTGGAGACGGTGCTGAACAACCTGCTCCCGCTGCTCAGCGCCACGGAGCCGGACAAGCTCATGCTCGTCCTGAACGCGCTCGGCCAGGGCCTGCAGGGACGGGGTGCCGAACTGCGCCAGACGCTCGTCACGCTCAACTCCTACCTGGGGCAGCTGAACCCGCAGCTGCCCGCCCTGGACACCGACATCAGGGAACTGGCCGGGCTGGCCAGGACCTACAACCAGGCGGCTCCGGGAATCCTGTCCGCGCTGAACGACTTCGCCGCCACCAGCCAGGTCATCGCGAGCGAGCGGGCCAACGTGGCAGCGCTGTTCACCAACCTGACCACCGCGGCCACCGACCTGCGCTCGTTCCTGGCCGCCAACCAGCAGAACATCGTCGCGCTCACCGCGGACTCACCGGCCACGCTGAGCATCCTGGCCAGGTACGCCCCCGAGTTCCCGTGCACGCTGCAGGACCTGGTCGACTTCGAGCCTGCCATGAACAAGGTCCTCGGGCAGGGCAGCGGCCAGCCCGGCCTGCACGTAACCATCACCGTGGTGCCCTCGCTCGGCCGGTACCTGCCCGGCAAGGACACGCCCGTGTACGGGGACAACACCGGGCCGCACTGCTACCCGGTGCCGTTCACCGGCACCACCCTGCACGACACCCCCGCCAGCACGGGGCCGGGGGGCGCCCCGCAGGACAGCGAACTGATCAGGGAAGTCGCGGCGCTGGCACTCGGCCGTTCCCCGGCAGCCGTCCCCGGCTGGAGCAGCCTCCTCGTGGGGCCGCTGTACCGGGGCACCGACGTGACCCTGCGGTGAGAGTGGAGGTGCAGGCATGAAGCGGGCATCCATCGCCGGGCCGCTGCTCAAGTCCGTCATCTTCGTCGTGGTCACCGCCACCCTGACCGCGGTGCTCGGGATCAGCATCGCCCACACCGGGGTGTCCGGGACCACCGGCTACCAGGCCGTGTTCTCCGACGTCACCGGGCTGAGCGTCGGCGATGACGTGGACATCGCCGGGGTGCGGGTCGGGGACGTGACCTCGATCAGCGTCTACCACCGCGACCTGGCGCTGGTCGGTTTCGCGGTGCAGGCGGGCCGCCAGCTGCCAGCCTCGGTGACCGCCACGATCAGGTACCTCAACCTCGTCGGCCAGCGTTACATCGAACTGGGCCAGGGCACCGGGCCGCCGGGCAGCATCCTCCCGCCCGGGGGGACCATACCGCTCGCGCGGACCACCCCCGCGCTGGACCTGACCGCCTTGTTCAACGGCTTCCAGCCGCTGTTCCAGGCCCTCTCGCCCGGCGACGTCAACGAGCTGGCCAGCGAGATCATCCAGGTGTTCCAGGGCGAGAGCCCGGACCTCGACGCGCTCGTCCTCACCATCGGGTCGCTGACCACCGCCCTGGCGACCAAGGACCAGGTCATCGACAGCGTGATCGGCAACCTGAACTCGGTGCTGCAGACGGTCACCTCCCGTGGCAACGCGCTCGCCGGGCTGATCACCACCCTGCAGCAGCTTGTCTCCGGGCTGGCGGCAGACCGGCAGTCCATCGGCAGCGCCATCTCGGCCATTTCCAGCCTGAACAGCGCCACCGCCGGCCTGCTCCAGGTGGGCCGGGCGCCGCTGAGCCAGGACATCACCGAGCTCGGGCAGCTGGCCGGGAACCTCGCGGCCAACTCCGGCGTGGTCGCCACCTTCCTGCAGGACCTGCCGCTGCAGATGGCCGACATCGCCCGGATTGCCTCCTACGGGTCCTGGCTCAACTTCTACCTGTGTGCCGCGACGGTGACCGGGGTGCGCAGCGCCACGGGCGGCGCTGCCCCGTCCGGCGTCCCTGTCACGGCAGCGAGGTGCACATCATGAAGCCGCTGTCACGCCTGATGAAGCCGCTGTCGAGGCTCAAGCCGCTGTCGCAGCGCAACCCGATCGGGGTCGCGGTCGCCGGGCTGGCCATCCTCGCCGCCATCGGCCTGCTGACGTACTACTCGGGGGACCTGCCGTTCGTTGGCGGCGGCACCACCTATACCGCCTATTTCGCCGAGGCGGGCGGCCTGCAGCCAGGCGACGAGGTGCGCATCGCCGGAGTCGTGGTCGGCCGTGTCACCGGGGTCTCGCTGGACGGCGACAAGGTGGCCGTGACGTTCCAGGAGAAAGGAGCCTGGCTGGGGAACGACACCACCGCCGCGATCAAGATCAAGACGCTGCTGGGCGACAAGTACCTGGCACTCGACCCGCAGGGGAACGCCCCGCTGAACCCCGCCCAGCCGATCCCGCTCAGCCGCACCACGTCGCCCTACGACGTGCAGGAGGCGTTCAGCGGCCTCGGGCAGCAACTCGGCCAGATCAACACCGCGCAGCTCGCCAGCAGCCTCCAGGTGCTGTCCGACGCGTTCGCCTCCACCCCGCCCTACGTGCGCTCGGCCCTGAGCGGGCTGGCCGACCTGTCGTCATCGGTCGCGTCCCGGCAGGCCCAGGTGGCCAGCGTGCTGGCGGCCACCCAGAAGGTGACCGGGATGCTCGCCAGCGAGGACGCCCGGTTCCAGGCGCTGCTGGGCGACGGGAACCTGCTGCTGTCGGAGCTGCAGCAGCGGGAGGCTGCCATCAGCTCGCTACTGGAAACCACGCAGGCCCTGGCCGCGCAGCTGTCCGGGCTGGTCGCCGACGACCAGGCGAAGCTCCGCCCGGCGCTGCAGGCACTGAACCAGGTCACCAGCGTGCTGCGGCAGAACCAGGCCAACCTGGCCGAGGCGATCGCGCTGGCCGGCCCGTACTACCGGCTGCTCGGGAACTCCCTCGGCAACGGCCGCTGGATCGACGTCTACCTGTGCGGCCTCATCCCCAGCTCGTCCCTGCCGCCGGGCACCGGTCCCGCCTCCGGCTGCCAGCCCCCGAAAAGCTGAGGTGTCACCACGATGAGCAGTGCGAAGGAAGGCGGGCTGACCACCCTGGACAGCCTGCTGAAGGCCGGCCAGGAACGCGCGGCCAGGGGTCTGCGGCACGGCGGCGGCGCCCTGCGGCGCAGGCTGCTGGGCTCCCGGCGGCGGCGCATAGTCACCGGGGCCGGCGCGGTGGTCGTGGTGGCCGCGCTGATCGCCGGGGGAGTGGTGCTGGACCAGGTCACCCACCCCGGCACGCAGGTCACCGTCTACTTCACCGAGTCGATCGGCATCTACCCCGGCTCCGACGTGCGGATACTCGGAGTGCGGGTGGGGACCGTCGACACGGTGCAGCCAGACGGCCAGGAGGTGAAGGTCACGCTGACCGTCGACAACGGCATTCCGGTGCCCGCCGACGTGGAAGCGGCGGTGGTGGCGCCGAGCGTGGTCTCCGACCGCTACGTCCAGCTCACTCCCGCCTACACGGGCGGCCCGCGGCTCGCCAGCGGCGCCGTCATCCCGCTCGCCCGTACCGCCGTCCCGGTCGAGGTGGACCAGATCTACGCGGCGCTGAACCAGCTCGCCACCGCGCTCGGCCCGTCCGGCGCGAACAAGAACGGCGCGCTCAGCGACCTGATCGACACCGGCGCCGCCAACCTGGCAGGCAACGGCGTGTACCTGGGCAGCATGCTCACGGAGTACGGCGGCCTGTCGCAGACCCTGGGCGGCTCCGCGGCCAGCATCGCGGCGAGCCTCAGCAGCCTGCAGCAGTTCACCAGCATGCTCAAGCGCAACGACGGCCAGGTGCGGCTGGCTGAGCAGCAGCTCGCGCAGGTGACCGGGTACCTCTCCGGCGACAGGCAGCAGCTCGCGGCGGCGATCTCCACGCTGGCCACCGCGCTGACCCAGGTGCAGCAGTTCATCGCCAGTAACAGGAGCCTGCTGGAGTCCAACGTGAACAAGCTGGCGTCGATCACCAGCATCCTGTCCAGTGAGCGGGCGTCGCTGGCCGAAGCCCTAGATACCGCCCCGCTCGCGGCTGACAACCTGCTCAACGCGTACGACGCCACGACCAAGACCCTGGATGGCCGCGCCGACCTCAACGAATTCAGCATGACGTCGGCGGGCACCACCGCGGCAGCGTCCGGGGACGGGACCAGCGGACCGCCCGGGTCGGTCGCGGTGCTCACCACGGAGATCGCCGGCCTCCCGCCGCTGCCACTGCCGTCGGTGGGAACCGAGTACAGCACGCCGCAGGCCCTGCTGGCCGCGATGCAGGCGTGCGGGAGCCGGTGCTGATGCGGGCCCGGCGCGCCGCGATCGCCGCCGCCGCGACAGCGCTGACGCTGGCCACGGCGGGCTGCGGCTCCATCTGGAACAACGGCATCTACAGCATCCCGCTGCCCGGGGGCGCTAACCTGGGCAGCCACCCGTACCAGGTCACCGCCCGCTTCGCCGATGTGCTGGACCTGGTCCCGCAGTCGGCGGTCAAGGTGAACGACGTCGCCGTCGGCCGGGTCACCGGCATCTCCCTCCCGCAGGGGTCCTGGACGGCGAGCGTGACCATGCTCATCAACGGCGACGTCCGCCTGCCGGCCAACGCGATCGCCCAGGTGGAGCAGTCCAGCCTGCTCGGCGAGCAGTACATCGCCCTGTCCGCGCCGCCCGGCGTCCCCGGCACCGGCAGGCTGACGAACGGCGCGGTGATACCCGAATACCGCACCACCACCAACACCACCGTCGAGGAGGTGCTCGGGGCGCTGTCGCTGCTGCTGAACGGGGGCGGCATCAACCAGCTGCACACGATCACCAGCCAGCTCGCCGTCGCCCTCAACCAGGACGAGCCGCAGGTCCGCCAGCTCCTGGTCCGGCTGCACACGCTGCTCGCGAACCTCAACGCGCACCGCGGCGACATCATGACCGCGCTTGACGGGCTGAACACGCTGTCGGCGACCCTGGCCGCGCGCGACCGCCAGATCGGCAACGTCCTCGACAACCTGGCGCCCGGGCTGCGCGTGCTCGCCGACGAGCGCAACCAGCTCGTCGCGATGCTGAACTCGCTGCACGCGCTGTCCGGGGTGGCGGTCGCCACGATCGACGCCAGCCAGGCCGACCTGGTCACCGACCTGCGGCTGCTGACGCCCACGCTCACCGAGCTCGCCAGTGCCGGGCAGACGCTGCCGCTGGCACTACAGGTGCTGCTGACGTACCCGTTCACGGATCAGGTGCTGAACGACGTGAAGGGCGACTACCTGAACGTCTACCTGAAGGTGGTGGCGGCCAAGGGCACGGTGGTCATCCCGCCGGTCGAGCCGTCCCCGGGCGCCGCGGCCAGCGGAAGCGGAAAGGGCAAGGGCTGATGCTGACCACGGCGACGAAACTGAAGCTGATCGCGTTCGCGCTGCTCAGCGTGCTGGTGGTGGGCTACACCGGCATCCACTACGCCAACCTGGGCCGGTATGTCGGCCTGTCCGGCTACTACGTGGTCCAGCTGGACCTCGCGCAGGCCGGCGGGATCTTCCCTGACGCCGACGTGACGTATCGCGGGGTTTCCGTGGGCCGGGTGGGGGCCATCCAGCTGACCGCCACCGGCGTCGAGGCGAACCTGGACATCAGCGACTCCGCCCCGCCGATCCCGGCCCGTCTGCAGGCCGCCGTGGCCGACCTGTCCGCGGTCGGCGAGCAGTACGTGGACCTGCGACCGGAGACCACGTCCGGCCCGTACCTGTCCGCGGGCAGCGTGATCCCGGAGCGCGACACCGAGCTGCCGCTGCCCGTGACGAGCCTGCTGACCAGCGTCAACACGCTGGCCGTGTCGCTGCCGCTTGGCACGCTCCGCGACCTGCTGAACGAGCTGGCGACCGGTTTCGCGGGGCAGGGGGCCGACCTGGCGGGGATTCTCGACGGCAACCACGCGCTCGTCCAGGCGCTGGCCGCCACCGCACCGCAGACGATCACGCTGCTCACCGACGGCAAGACGGTGCTTGCCACCCAGATCGCCGAGTCCGGGGCACTGAGCTCGTTCGCCGCCAGCGCCCGGCTGCTCGCCCGGCAGCTCAAGGAGTCCGACCCGGACCTGCGTTCGCTCATCACCGCCGCTCCGCAGGTCGGCGCGCAGGTCGCCGACCTGCTGGCCGACACCAACCCGGGCCTGGCCGTGCTGATCGCCAACTTGCTGACCACCTCGGAGGTGACCGCCACCCGTGGTCAGGCACTGGAGGAACTGCTGTCCGCGCTGCCGGCCGATATCGCGGCCGGATCCACGGTCATCACCAGCGAGGGAGCCAACTTCGGGATGGCGCTCACATTCTTCAGCCCGCTGCCCTGCACCGCGGGGTACGGCGGCACCGTGTACCGGAACGGGCTGGATACGTCCCCGGCGCCGCTCAACACCTCCGCCGCCTGCACCCTGCCGGCTAGCAGCGGGGTCGACGTCCGGGGCTCCGCCAACGCCCCGTCCGGCGGCGGAGTGCCGCCTGCCGCGCTGCCGGGACTGGCCCAGCTGCTGGGGGTGACCCCGTGAAACACCCGCTGCGGCACCCCCTGACCGCCGCCCGCAGGCTGTCCCGCGACCCGGTGCTGGCCGTCGCGGCCGTGCTGGCGGTCGCCGCCGCGGTCTTCGCCGCCTGGTCGGGCTGGGCGTGGCACAGCGCTGCCCAGTCCGCGACGGCCGCCCTCGCCCAGACCCGCGACCAGGTCCTGCAGACAGGCGAGCAGGAGGTGCAGAACTTCAGCACCCTCGACTACCGCCACGTCAGCCAGGGCCTGGCGCTGTGGGAACAGTCGTCTACCGGGCCGCTGCGCGCGCAGATCATCGCGGGCAGCGCGCAGTTCGAGAAGCAGGTCGAGCAGGCCAAGACGATCACCACCGCCGAGATCCTCGACGCGGCGCTTGTCACGCTCAACATCCATGCCGGAACGGCCAGCATCATCGCCGCCGTCCAGCTCAACGTCATCCCGGCGACGGGATCGGCGGTCAGCAAGCAGACCCGGCTCGAAGGCCAGCTCACCCGGACAGCCTCCGGGTGGAAGCTCACCGCGCTCAGCCAGGTGCCGGTCGGCAGCGCCACCCCCGCCGCGAGCCCGTCCGCCACCCCCACCCCCACCGCCCCCGCCGGGTGACCCGGAGAGGACACGCGATGCCCCACGACCAGCAGCCCGGATCCCCAGCCACCGCCGAGGCAGAGCCCGCCGAGGCGGACGACGCGCGGACAGACCCCGTGCCGGACGACGAGCTAGACGACGACCCAGACGACGATGAGCCGGAACACGACGAGCTGGACGACGACCCAGACGACGAGCAGGAAGCAGCCACCGGCGGCCGCCGCCGCCTGCTCGTTCCGCTGATCCTCGGCGCGCTCACCGTCATCCTCGGCGGGTTCGGCACCTGGGCCACGGTGCACGCCAGCAGCCTGCGCGCGCAGTCCGCGCAGCAGAACACCGCCCTCATCGACCCGGCCGCCACGAGCGCGGTCCGCGCTCAGATCGACAGCGCCGTGCAGACGATCTTCTCCTACAGCTACGCCAATACCGGGGCGACGAGGAAGGCCGCGCAGCAGCTGCTGACAGGGTCGGCGATCGAGCAGTACGACAGCCTGTTCGCGCTCGTGCAGCAGCAGGCCCCGGCGCAGAAACTCGTGGTGGTCACCACCGTGACCAACAGCGCAGTGGAACTGCTGACCGGCAGCCAGGCCCGCGTGCTGATCTTCGTCAACCAGCAGGACACCCGGGCCGGCACCAGCCAGACGAGCTACGGCGGCGCGATGCTGGCGGTCACCGCGGTCCGCCAGGCAGGCCGCTGGAAGATCGAGAACATCGACACCTTCACCGGCTCCTGAGCCGCCGGCCCCGCGCTGTCAGTGGGCGTGGCTCGGCGGGACGTCGAGGGCTGGGTTGCGGTCGAAGAAACCGGATGGCTTGAGCCAGAACGAGACCACGTCGCAGGGCATCACGGGCCAGTCCTCGGGCCGGGTGATGTGGTGGATGCCGAACACGTACCACAGCACCACGTCGGTGTTCTCGATGCGCCGGTCCGCTTCGGTCCAGGCGGCCAGGCCCGAGTCGTGCTCGCTCTGGACGGGGAAGTCGCCGCACGGCCAGCGCTCGTCCTCGTGGTAGGGAGTCACCCACAGGGTGTGGCCGATCACCCGGGCCCGCCGGAAGGCCGGCGAGGCGGGATCGAGCAGCGGCGGGAACGCGGCCGAGGGCACGAGCTTGTAGCCGGCTGGATTGCCCAGCCCGTTCGCCGCGTTCTCGTTCACCACCGTCCAGCCCCGTTGCGTGCCCCAGTCGTAGTCCTGCCTGCCTTCCGCCTCGGTGCGCAGCCGGGTGCTCCGGACCATCAGGCCCAGCCCGAACGGGTCGTCGCCGCCGGCCGAGGCCGGCACCGAGTCGGTGACGAAGACCGTGTTGCCGGGGCCGTCCACGTCCAGGTCCAGCCTGGCCACGATGAAGTGCTGGTGGAACGGCGCGTACGTGCCCTGGTCCACCAGCGTCCCGTTGGCCGGCCTGCTGCCCGGCGCGCTCGTCCGCGAGGTGACCAGGATGCCGGTCGCGCGGACCTCGCACTCGATGTTCCCGTCCTGGTAGAAGCGCCAGTACACGAGGTACTCGTAGTTCGCCACCGTCACGTGGAAGGAGATCACGAGCCGCCGCGCCCGGCGGACCTCGACGCCGGCCCGCTCGTCCACGTGCTTCCAGCCGACCCCGCTGTCCTCCTCGTGCACGCAGATCGCGTTCGGTATGGTCCGCGGCTCGCCGCGGGAGTCATGGACGACCGCGTCCAGGTAGGTGATCTCGCCGAGGCAGTCGCAGCCAAGCGCGAGCGACGTCGTCATGAAACCGAGTCCCCACTCGCCGATGTCGAAGGCGGTCCGCCGGTAGTGATCGGGGCTGGCGTCCCGGTAGGGCACGACCATCTCGGCGAACGAGAGCCGGTGCGCCACCGAGCGGAGCCGTTCCCGGCCGGGCCCTCCCGCGCCACGGTCCAGCCAGCCGACCTGGTGCAGCACCAGGCCCTCACGGTGGTTGAAGCCGAGCCGTAGCCGCCAGTTCTGCCAGCTCAGCTGGTGCCCGTCCAGGGCGAGCCCGGTGCCGTGCGGCTGGCTGATCTCCAGCGGCGCCACCTCGCGCAGCCGCATCGGGATGAGGCTGGGCAGGTACTCGCCCATCACGTCCGGCGGTCCGGCGCCCTCGTCGCCCTCGTCGCTGTCCTCCAGTTCGAGCAGCGTCATCGTGTTCAGGTCGACGACGGGGTGCAGCCCGGTGACGTGATGAGCGTACGGATTGCCCATCTCGCTGCCCCGGTACCACACGTCGCACCAGCCGAGCCGTCGGCCGCGGTAGCGCTCGGGGACCAGCGCCGCGCCGTAGGCCCACATGTCGGTCAGCACCCGGGACATGTCAGTGATCCCGCGCCGGGCCAGCGCCCCGGTCAGCGCCGGGTGGGCGCGCAGCATCTCATCGCATTCGTGCCACTCGTCGAGGGTCAGATTCGGCTGCTGGCCGGGCAGGTGCTCCCAGCTGGAGACCTCGTTCCCTGTCAGCGACACCGTGGCCCGGTAGGCCTGGCCGTCGCCGCGGTTCCAGCAGACCACCAGCGCTTCGCGGCTGGCCAGCCGGCCGCTCTCCAGCGCGGGCAGGTCCGCCTTGGCCGGTTCCTTCAGCTCGATCGAGGCGAACCGCCAGCCGGCGCCGACCCCTCGGTCCCGGCGCATGATCGCGGCGGCCTGCCGGATCTCCCCGGCCGTCAGCGGGTCAAGCGGATGGGTCACGATCGTCCTCCGTTCGGCCCTGGCAGCGTATCGCTGGTCC
>JASHXJ010000068.1 GCA_030043595.1 Trebonia sp. | reverse complement strand
CGACGATCATCACGATGAAGTCGTCGCCGACGGCCATCGTCTTGTTGCCGACTGGCGGCTTCAGCAGATGCCTGTTGTCCTCGATCCACTGCGCGAAGTTGACCGGCCTGGTGAGCGTCATCGGCGACCTCCCTGGGGGGCGTAAGCGACTGCCTGCATTTCGACGAGGATGTGCGGGTGCGGAAGCTGATGGACGGCGACCGTGGTCCGGGTCGGCCCGCTCTCGTCGAAGAACTCGCCGTAGACCTCGTTGTAGCCGCCGAAATCATTCATGCTGACCAGGTACGCGGTCACCTGGATCAGGTCGGACAGCTGGGCGCCGACCTGGGCGAGCATCTCCCGGATCGTCTCGATGACGGCACGGGTCTGCACCCGGATGTCCAGCGTGGCGGTGCCCATCGCGTCGGCCGCGGCGCCTGCGATGCTGTTATCGGGGCGGCGGGCGGAGGTGCCGGAGACGTAAACGAAGTCGCCCGCGCGCTTGAGGTGGGGGTAGCCGCCGCGCGGCCGCGCCTGGCCGGCCACGACCAGGCCCTGAGCCACAACGCCATCGTCATAGCCTCGATCCATGCTCTGACAATGCCCTTCCGTGTGCCAGTCATGCCTTGTCCTGCGCGGGCTTGGGCGGGCTGCGCGGGCTGGGCGGGCTGCGCGGGCTGCGCGGGCTGGGCGGGATCGCGCAGGTGACCAGGGCTCGCCTGCCGTGCTGAGATGGATCGCGAACTAGCAGACACGAGGAAGTGACCATGGAACTAATCAATCGGGGCCTGTCCGGCCGTACGATCGTCGTCACCGGGGCGGCACGCGGCCAGGGCGCAGCCGAGGCAGGCATCCTGGTCCGCGCCGGCGCGCGGGTCATCGGCGCGGACATTCTCGACGACGACGGCACGGCCCTGGCGAAGCGCCTGACGGCCGCGGGTCCCGGGCACATGGAGTATCAGCATCTCGATGTGAGCCGCGAAGAGGAATGGGACAAGTTCGGTGCCTACCTGGCGGAGACCAGGGGCGCGGTGCACGGCCTCGTCAACAACGCGGGCAGCCCTTACCGGACGCGGCTGCTCGACATGGACACTACGGGCTGGAACCGTACGCTCGCGGTGAACTTGACCGGCGCCATGCTCAGCATCCGCACGGTGGCTCCGCTGATGCCGGCGGACTCCGGAGCCTCCATCGTCAACATCGGCTCGATCGCCGGGCTCACCGCCCACTTCGCCGTCGCGTACACGGCGGCGAAGTGGGGACTGCGGGGCCTGACGAAGGCAGCCGCGGTCGACCTCGCGCCTCGCGGGATCAGGGTGAACATCGTGCATCCGGGCCCGATCGACACGCCGATCCTGGATGGAGCGGATCCGGTGTTCCTCCGCGCCTCGATGGAGCAGACGCTGCTAGGCCGGAACGGCCGTGCGGAGGAGGTGGCCGAAGTGGTGGTTTTCCTGCTCTCTGACAGTGCCTCCTACATCACCGGGGCGGAGATCCCTGTCGACGGCGGGCACAGCTCCCACGGTGGCACCAAGTCCATCGTCGACGCTATCAACCGGGCCCGGCGCTGAACCGCGGGGTGATGCGGGGTCATGCGGGGTTACGCGGGGTTACCAGCCGCCACCGCCGCTGGGCGGGTCGGGGTTCAGGACGCCGACCAGGCCGTTGTCGTAGTTGTCCGGGCCGGCGCTGAACACGACCGACGAGGCGCCGCCGAACGCCGAGTTGCCGACCATCAGGCCCCACAGGCCGCTGATCGCGATCGGCCGGCCATTCGTGCCGTCCAGCCACCCCAGGTACTTACCCGTCGACGGGTTGAACGCGTTGATCCAGCCGTTGCCGAGGTTGCCGACCAGCAGGTCACCCCCGAACGGGCCGAAGCCCTTGGGGGCGATTGCCAGGCCCCACGGCTCGTTCAGCGGGCCGTGCGCGGCCAGGTGCCGGATGAGCTGGCCGTTGACCGTGTACACGTCGACGAAGCCGAGGCCGGCACCAGGGACGACATCAGTCCTGGCCTTGTTCTGCTTCCCGTAAGTGACATAGATCCGGCCGTTCAGGTCCTGCACGTTGAAGGGCGCGTACCCGGCCGGGATCTTCGGGTCACGGAACTCCGACGGCGTGCTCATCAGGCGGAAGTCACCGTTGAAGACGTCGATTCTGGCGTTGGCGACGTCCGCGGCGAACAGCTCGGGGCCCTTGGGCGTGGTTGCCAGGGCCAGCCCCTTGAACACCGCCCCGGCCGGCGTCTTGCCTCCGGGCCCGCCCTTCGGGCTGTCCTCCACGACGAACGAGGCACCGCCGTTCCAGGCCGCGATCTCACCGGGCGACTGCGCGGCGCCGATCGAGTCCGTGTCCACGATGAAGAGGGCCGCGCTCCCCATCGGGCCGCCGACCGGGAATGCGCCAGTGTCGGGGTTGTAGACCTGGCCAGTCGGGTTGCCGCCCGGCACCGGCACGGTGAGGTTCAGCGAGACCGCGCTGCCCTTGATTCCGCCGCTGTACACGGTGGCGAATCCTGAGTTGTTGTCGGAGACCCAGATGGGTGTGGACGGGCTGGCCGCGAGCCCCCAGGCGTTGGTCAGGTTCTTGTCCACGAGCTTGGGCTTGAAAGAGGCCTTGTTGGCGATGAGGTTGGTCTGGGCGAAACTGTTCGGCAGAGCCGCCGCAGCCGCCGAGGCGCCGGCCGGTGCCGTGATGGCGACCAGGCCGAGCGTCCCGGCTGCAGCCGCGAACACCGCCGCGAACGCCGTGACGGCGGCCGGCAGTCGCAGTCCGCCGGCCGGATTCCTCCTGCCGGGCAGCCCGGCCTTACTGGGTACGTGCCGCATGACGGGTTTCCCTTTCGTCGTCTAGCGGGGTCGTCGTCTAGCGGGGTTGCCCGAGCCCGCGAGCGGGCTCGTCCATCCGGTACCACGGGCGGCTCGTGCGTGAGGTTCAGCTGACGCCCCTGCGGCATAAGTAGTGCGGCATAAGTAGTGCGGCATAAGTCGGGCTGCGGAGGGTAGCTGACGGCGGTGGCAAGAGCCAGAACAATAGCCGGGTACGCCATCCCCGGAATCGTCGTGTTTTTCTTCTGGATGGTGGTCGTCATCCTCGCCATCATCCTGCTGGCGTTCATCGTGCACTGGGCCGGCGGCGGACTGCTCACCCTAAGGCTCGGGCACTTCATCCTGAACGTCGGCTTCACCTGATCGGCGGCTAACCGGCGAAGCCCGGGTCGGGCAATCCCCTCACGTGCGGAAACGCACGTGAGGGGCCATGTTAGTGATCCGTCTTAGGTGGCGGGCCGGAGCTGGGCGTCGCCGCGGTGCTGCGGACCGCGAGGTCCGTAGTCGAGTTCGGCTCCGTTGTTGCTGCTGTGGATGACCGCGGCGGGAGCGTCGTAAGGATCCATGACCGACTCGATGAAGATCAGGCTGTCGTTGGGCGCGCTGAGCGCTTCTCCCAGGTCGGCCACGGTCTTGACCACGAACGACCGTGCTGTGGTGTCCGGGCGGAACACCCTCGGCAGCTCTGCGTAGGCCCATGCGGCGATGTTGTTGTAGTCCGCCGTCTTGCCCATGTAGCCGCGCTCGATGGTGTACCCGCCGTTGTTGATCAGGAAGATCACCGGCTTGCAGTCGCGGCGCAGCATGGTCGACAGTTCCT
>JASHXJ010000539.1 GCA_030043595.1 Trebonia sp. | reverse complement strand
CCGCTGCCCTGCGCCCTGTACGCCGCCGCCGTCCTCGCCATCATGGCCGCGGGCCGCAAGCACCGGCTGCGGATCTGCCTGCGGGCCTCCGACCAGGCGGGCGCCATCCTGACCGCGGCGGTGCTCCCGCTGCCGGCGCTGCTGGCCTGGCTGCCCGGTCTTCGCCTGGCGGCGCTCGCGCTCCTTTCCGCGCTGTTCATGGTCTGCTGCCGCGTCGCCGCGTGCGGCGCGCTGCGCGCGGCGCACCGCCGCGGCCTGCTGACCGAGTCGGCGGTCGTGGTCGGCGCGGGGACTTTCGGCGGTTACGTCGCCGGGCTCATGCGCGATCACCCGGAACTCGGCCTGCGGCCGGCCGGCCTGGTCGACGACGGCCCGCCGCGCCGTGACCTGCCGGTGCCGACGCTGGGCACGATCGCACAGCTGGACGCCGTGCTCGCGGACCATCGGATCGGCCGGGTCATCGTCTGCTTCTCCAGCGGCCGGCGCGACGAGGACCTGGTGGCGATCCTGCGGGACGGCCGCGTGCTCCGCACTGACGTGTGCGTGGTGCCGCGGCTGTACGAGCTCGGCATGGCGGTGCCGCGCGGCTGCCTGGACGAACTGTGGGGAGTGCCGCTGATCCCGCTGCGGCGCCCGCGATCGGTCAGGCTGACGATCAAGCGGGCCATCGACCTCGCGGCCCTGCTGGTGCTCGCCCCGGTCGCGGCGCCGCTGGGGCTGGCTCTCGCCGCCGTGCTCCGGCTGCGTTACGGACCGCCTGTGCTGTTCCGGCAGGACCGGCTGACCGGTGACGGCACGGTGACACCGGTCCTCAAGCTCCGGACGCTGCCCGTCCAGGCCGGGCGGGACACCAGGTGGGCGGTGTCCGGGGAGGAGCCCGGCCGGTTCGGCCGGTGGCTGCGCGGTACCCACCTGGACGAGCTCCCGCAGCTCATCAACGTGCTGCGGGGGGAGATGTCACTGTCCGGGCCGCGGCCAGAACGGCCGTACTTCGCGCAGCGGTTCAGCCGGGAGATCCCGCGGTACGCCGACAGGACCCGGATGCCGGGCGGGCTGACCGGCTGGGCGCAGGTGAACGGGCTCAACGGCGACACGTCGGTCTTCGACCGGGCGCGCTTCGACAACTACTACGCGGAGTACTGGTCGCCGTGGCTCGACGCGGTGATCCTGGCGCAGACCGCGGTCCTCGTCGTGCGTGCGGCCCTCGGGCGGCCCCGGCCATGAGCACCGGCAACGGGTCCGGCCTGGGGCGGCTGGGGCTGAGCTCGGTTCCGCTCATCTTGATGTACCACGCCGTGGACACGGTCGAGCACGACCCCTGCATGCTGTCCGTCCGGCCGGACCAGTTCGCCGCGCAGCTGGCATGGCTGCGCAGCCGGGGGCTGCGCGGCGTCGCGGTCGGCACGCTGGTCGCGGCGATGCACGCGGGCCGGGCCCGCGGGCTCGTCGGGATCACGTTCGACGACGGGTACGCCAGCGTGCTGCGCAACGCGGTCCCCGAGCTGCTGCACCGCGAGTTCACCGCGACCGTCTTCGTCATCTCGGACCGGGTCGGCCAGGTCAGCGACTGGGACGCTGGCACGCCCTGGCCGCTGCTGTCACGGTCGCAGGTCGGTGAGCTGGCCGCGGCGGGCATGGAGATCGGCTCGCACAGCGCCACGCACGCGCCGCTCGCGGGCCTGGACGCGCCGCGGCTCGAGGCCGAGGTCAAAGGCAGCAGGGACAGCCTGAGCAGGCTCGCCGACGCGGAGATCCGCGGCTTCGCCTACCCCTACGGCTCGATGGACGCGGCGGCCCGGCGCGCCGTCCGCGACGCGGGCTACGACTACGGGTGCGCGGTCCGCACGCCGTGGGCCCAGCTCGGCCTGATGGCCTTGCCGCGCGTCTACGTCGGCCAGCAGGACGGCGCGGGCCGGATGGCCGCCAAGCGGCTGCTGTACCGGGCCGACATCGTGGTGAGAGGACAACGCTCATGAAGGTGCTGCACGTGATCACCGGCCTGGACGCGGGGGGCGCGGAAACCCAGCTGGCCATGCTGCTGCGGCACACCAGGCATGCCTGCGACGTCGTCACGCTGTACAACCCCGGTCCGCTCGCCGAACAGATCCGGGCCGACGGCACGACCGTCCGCGACATCGGGATGCGCCGCAACACCCAGGTCAGCGCGCTGCCCAAGCTGCGGTCGCTGATCGCCGCCGGCCGCTACGACGTGGTGCACGCGCACCTGTACAGATCTCAGGTCTACGCCCGGCCGGCGGCCCGGCTGGCCCGGACCCCTGTCGTCGTGACGACGGAGCACTCGATCGGCGAGACGCACATCGAGCGGCGCCGGATGACGACCGGGGTACGCGTCCTCTACCTTGCCTCGGATCTGTTCTCCGACGGCACCATCGCGGTCTCTGACGTAGTGCGGGACCGTCTCGTGCGCTGGGGGGTCCCCGCACGGAAGATCACCGTGATTCCCAACGGGCTGGACACGGCCGCGCTGGCCTTCGACCCGGCCGCCAGGGAGCGCGCCCGCGCGCAGTTCGGCATCCCGCCGCAGGTCTACGTGATCGGCACGCTCGGCCGCCTCGACGTGAACAAGCGGGTCGACCTGACGATCGAGGCGGTCGCCCCCCTGCTCGGCGAGGGGTGCGTGTTCCTTGTTGTCGGCCGCGGCGACCAGCTGCCCGCGCTCGAGGCCACGGCCGAGCGGCTCGGCGTCGCCGGGCACGTGATCTTCGCCGGCTTCCAGGCCGACACGGCGGCCATGCTCTCCGCCTTCGACCTGTACGTGGCGGCCTCGGCGCAGGAGACGTTCGGGCTGGCGGTGCTCGAGGCCATGGCCAGTGGCCTGCCCGTGCTGTACACCACGTGCCCGGCGCTGAACGGGGTCGCGACCGGGCAGGCCCGCCAGGTCGCGGGCACCGCGCCTGCGCTGCGCGCCGCGATCAGCGACGCGCTCCGGGCCGGGCCGCGTCCCCGCCAGCCGGACACCGCGCTGTCGCAGCGCTACGGCATATCATCGACCGCCCGGCGGGTCGACGACCTGTACGAGCGGCTGCTCGCGCAGCGCTCGGGGAACCACGCTCCCCGGACGCTGACATGAAGGTGGCGCTGACCGCGGAGGGCACGTACCCGCATCAGTTCGGCGGGGTCAGCGTCTGGTGCGACCAGCTGGTCAGGGCGCTGTCCGGGTACGAGTTCGCCGTCGTGGCGCTGGTCGCCAGCGGCACCGAGCCGGTGCAGTGGGAGCTGCCTGGCAACGTGTCCGGGCTGATCACGATCCCGCTGTGGGGGCCGCCGCCGCCGGAACCGCTGCGCGCCCGGCTGCCCAGGAGCCGGGTGGTGCCGCTTCCGGTCCAGGCCCTGGTCGACGCGCTGCTCGACGCTGGGGCCGGGGAAAGCGACCGCTTCGCGACGGTGCTGCGGGACCTGCTGGAGTACGCCCAGGCGCGGAACCTGACCGCCACCCTGTCCAGCGAGTCCGTGGTCCGGCTGCTCATCTCCACCTGGCGGGAACGGTGGCCCCAGCTGGCCGCCGAACACGGCGCGGCCGCCGTTCCCCCGACCCTCAACGACGCGGTCATCGCGATGCAGCTGGTCGAGCACGCGCTGCGCCCGCTGTCCCACCCCGCGGTGCACGCCGACGTTGTGCACGCGGTGACCAACGGGCTGGGCGCGCTGCCCGCGCTGGCCGCCAAGTGGCAGCACCAGGTTCCCATGATCGTCACCGAGCACGGCGTCTACATGCGCGAGCAGTACATGCACCTGCGCCGCCCCGAGTTCGGCTGGCCCGTCAAGAGCCTGTTCCTGCGCTTCCTCACCCGGTTGTGCGCGCTCGGGTACCAGGAGGCCGAGGTGATCACCCCGGGCAACGTCTACAACAAGCGCTGGGAAGCGCAGCTGGGCGCGGACGCCGGCCGGATCCGCACCGTCTACAACGGCGTGAATCCGGACGACTTCCCCGCGCTGACGAGCGAGCCCGAGGTGCCGACGATCTCCTACGTGGGGCGGATCGACCCGATCAAGGACCTGGAGACGCTGCTTCGAGCGTTCGCCCTCGTCAGCCGGCAGCTGCCGCGCGCTCGGCTGCGCATATTCGGGGAACCGCCGCGCGGCCGGGAAGGGTACCTGGAGCGCTGCCGCGGGCTGGCGGCGGAGCTGCGGATCACCGACCGCGCCACGTTCGAGGGGCGGGTCGTGAACATCCGCGACGCCTACGCGGCGGGTCACGTGGTGGTGCTGTGCAGCATCAGCGAGGGCTTCCCGTACTCCCTCATCGAGGCGATGGCCTGCGGACGGGCCTGCGTGGCCACCGACGTCGGCGGCGTCAGCGAAGCGCTCGCCGGCGATGCGGGCATCATGGTCCCGCCGCGCGACCCGGCGGCTCTGGCGGACGCGTGCCTGCGGGTGCTCCGCGACGCTGACCTGCGCCAGGCCCTCGGCACCGCGGCCCGGCGGCGCGCGCTCGAGCACTTCACCGTCGACCAGGCCGTCAAGGCGTTCGACGAGATCTACAGTCTTTTCGGCACCGGGTGCCGGATCATGCCCGCCGATCGCGTCGACGCCGTCGACCCCGTCGGCTCGGAACTGCCGCTATGACCCAGCTGGCCGGAACGGGCAACGCGCCGCTCGGCGAGCTGTGCGAGCGGTTCGGCGAGGTGTGCGCGTCAGCCGTCGATCCGCTGGAGATCGCCAGCGCGCTGGAATTCGACGGGGTCAGCGACCGTACGGCGCGCGCCGAGTACGGTGCGGACGACGTGTTCGCGCTGGCTCGCCTGCTGTACGCGCGGGTGCCGCGACGGCCGTATCGCGTTCCCTGGCCGGCACCCGTGCCCGTCACCCGCACGCTGCTGCACGGCCTGCTCTACGCGGCGCCTGCGGTCTTCTTTCCGGCAGCGGCGGCGCTGCTCGTCGGGCGCGGCGTGCTGCCTGCCCTCGTCATGGCGCTGCTCGCCGGCTGGGGCCTGAGCCAGGGGCTGGCGAGCGTCGGCTACCTGCGGCTGGGCACGGCGGGCCAGGGCCAGGCGCGCTGGATACTGCGCGCGGGCCTGGCGGCCGGGCTGGTGCTCGTCCTGGCCATCATGACGGTCACCTGGCTCGTCGTGCACGCCCAGGCATCGGTCATCGCCTTCGGCGTCGGCGAAGGCGCCTACATGCTCGGCGCGTCCGTGCTGCTGGTGACCGGGAGGGAGTACTGGCTGCCGGTCGCCCTGGCGCCCGGGGTGGCGGGCAGCGCGCTGTTCCTGCTGCTGCGGCGGCCACCGGAACTGGAGCAGCTGACCTGGGCCGCGCTGGCCGCGACGCCGGCCCTGGCGTGCGTGCTGGCCTGGTCGCCCCGCACCACGCTGCGCGGCGGGCGGCTGCTGATCCCCGCGGAGCTGCGCGCCGCCTGGCTGGCCGCGGTGTTCGGCGTGATCGCGGCCGGGCTGCTGTCCTTTCCCGTGGTCGCCGGCCCGTCCGGGCACGGCGGCATCAACGTCGGCGCGCTGATCGCGTCGGTGCCGCTCGCGCTGAGCATGGGCGGGGCGGAGTGGAGCCTGTCCTGGTACCGGCGGCGCACGCAGCGGCTGCTGCGGATGACCGGCGATCCGCGCTGGTTCCGCGGGCGTGCCCGGCTGTCCTTGCTCACCGCCTCGGCGCAGTACCTGTCCGGCACGGTGGTACTGGTCTGCCTCGCGATCGACGTCGCCGTCTGGTCCGGCCAGGTGCACGCGGACCGGGCGGTGCTGCTGTCGATCTCGGGATACCTGCTGCTCGGCGCCGCGCTGTTCCTGGTCCTGCTGCTCCAGGCGGTGCGGATCCGCGTGCTGCCCATCACGGCCTGCGCCGCGGTGCTGGCGACCGAGATCGCGCTGCGCCACCACGGGCTGGCGGTGCAGGTAGCGGCGCCCGCCGTCCTGCTCGCCGTGGTCGGCGCCTACGCGCTGGCCTGCCTTGGAGCAGCGGTCAGGCACGCGTGAACGGGCTTCGTCCGGGCATCCGCGCCGATGCGGCTAGTGTGTGACGCATGCGCGGGTGGCATGGGCGTGTCATCGGGGTCGGCGCGATCGCGGCGGTGCTCGTCGCGACGGGCATAACGCTCGGCGTCACCTGGGGCGGAAGCTCGGGCGGCGGCGGTGGCCCGGCCCGCGTCTGCGCGCAGCTGATCGTGCCCGCGTACTTCGCGCCCGACTACTGGGCACAGGCGATCGCCGCCAGGCCGCCGCCCGCGGACATGATCCTCGACATCACCGGCGTGGGCGCCGGAACCGCTCCCGAGCCCCAGTTCGAGGACCTCGTACGCGAGGCGAAGGCGGCGGGCATCACGGTGCTCGGCTACTCCTCCACCGTGGACGGGCAGCGCCCGATCGCGCAGGTCGAAGCCGACGTGCGCGACTACGCGGCCTGGTACGGGGTGACCAGCATCTTCCTGGACCGGGTCTCCGGGCAGCCGGCGCAGGTTCCCTACTACCAGCAGCTCGCGAACTACATCCACCAGGCAAGTCCAGGCTCCCAGGTCTGGCTCAACCCAGGCGTCTACCCCGACCAGGCCTACATGTCGATCGGCAACGTGGTGATGGTGTTCGAGGGCACCTACGCCCAGTACCTCACCGCCTCGGCGCCCGGCTGGGCCCGGCAGTACCCGTCATCGGATTTCGCCCACACCATCTTCGGCACGCCCGCGTCAGACCTGGCGAACGCGCTGCGGCTGGCGGCTGACCGGGGCGCCGGGCACGTCTACGTGACCGACGGTACGGGGTCGAACCCGTACCAGGCCCTGCCCAGCTACTGGTCGGCCCTGGTCGCCAGCGCGGCTGGCGGATGCCAGGATCCGCGCTGAGCGGGCCGCGGCCGAACTCACTGGTCGCCTGCAAGCATCCGCTCGTAATCGGCTGACAGCACCGCGGACACCGATTCACCCTCATTGATCCGAACGGACATCGCCGCCTCTCGCGCCGCCACCTCCTGCGCCGTGCGGACGATCCGCTCGGCGTGTTCGGCGGGCAGGAAGACGACACCGCTGCCGTCGGCGATCACCAGGTCGCCCGGGCTCACCGCGACGCCGGTGAGCTCGACCGGGACGTCCCACGCCACCTCGGTGTGCCGTCCCCGCGCGGTCCGCGGCGTCGTGCCGAGGGCGTACACGGGCAGCCCGAGCGCGATGGCCTCGTCGACGTCGCGGCACGCGCCGTCG
>JASHXJ010000538.1 GCA_030043595.1 Trebonia sp. | reverse complement strand
ACAGCACCGCGGCAACCGCCTCCGGCACCGCGACAGGATCCGCGGGCACAAGCTCGATTGACCGCACCCGCCCCGGGGTGACCGCCACCGCGGACTGGCCGCGTACGACCGAGATCTCATCCGGCCGGGACGGGTCCACTCCCTCGACGGAGGCGACGATGTCCAGCGGCACCGCCGCCATCGGCAGCACCCGCCCGCACACGCGCAGCAGCCGCCCCACCCAGTCGAGCCCGGCTACCGGGTCGCCGAGCAGCTCCCACAGCGCGGTGATCAGCAGGTTCCCGACCACGTGCCCGGCGAGCTCGGCGTCGCCGCCGAACCGGTGCTGTACCACCCGGGACCAGGTCGTCCCCCAGTCGTCGTCACCGCACAGCGCGGCGAGCGCCATCCGCAGGTCGCCGGGCGGCAGCACGCCGTAGTCCCGGCGCAGCCGGCCGGAGGACCCGCCGTCGTCGGCCACGGTCACGATCGCGGTCAGGTCGGCGGTCACCCGCCGGAGCGCGGACAGCGACGCCGCCAGCCCGTGTCCGCCGCCCAGGGCGACAACCCGCAACCCCAACCCCGCTCACTCCCGTCCCAGATCCCGGTGCGACACCGTGACCTCACGGCCGCCCAGGCGCGCCGCCAGCTGCTCGGCGATCGCCACCGACCGGTGCTTGCCGCCGGTGCAGCCGACGGCGACGGTGACGTAGCGCTTGCCCTCGCGCTCGAACCCGGCGAGCGACACCTCGAGCACGGTCAGGTAGGCGTCCAGGAACGCCCCGGCGCTCGGCTGGCCGAGCACGTAGTCGCGTACCGCCACGTCCAGCCCGGTCAGCGGCCGCAGCGAAGGCATCCAGTGCGGGTTCGGCAGGAACCGGCAGTCGGCCACGAGGTCCGCGTCGACCGGCAGTCCGTACTTGTAGCCGAACGACATGATCGTCAGCCGCAGCCCCGTCAGCGAGTCGCCGCCGAAGTAGTCGTGCATCCGCGCCCGCAGCTCGTGGACGTTCAGTGCGGAGGTGTCGAGCACGATGTCGGCGTCGCCGCGCACCGCGCGCAGCAGCTCGCGTTCTGCCACTATCCCGTCGATGATCGTGCCGGAGCCCTGCATCGGGTGCGGGCGGCGCACGTTCTCGAACCGGCGGACCAGCTCCTCGTCGGCCGCCTCAAGGAACACCACCTGGGGCGAGACTCCGCGCGCGCCCAGTGACGAGACCGCCGTCTTCAGGTCCGTCGAGAACGCCCGCGACCGCACGTCGACGATCGCGGCGATGCGGGGCAGCGACGCGCGGTCCGCCAGGTCGAGCATCGTGGGCAGCAGCGCGGGCGGCAGGTTGTCGACCACGAACCAGCCGAGGTCCTCGATCGACTTGGCCGCGGTGGAGCGGCCGGCGCCCGACATGCCGGTGATGATGACGATGTCCGGGGCGCCGTGGGCGCCCCGGTCACCGCTTGTGTCAGTCATCGCGCCCCCCGTTGTCTGACCCCTTGCGCAGCGCGCCGGCGATCGTCTCGGCCAGCCGCGGCCCGATTCCCGGCACCGCGGCGATCTCGTCGGCCGACGCCGCCGACACCGCCCGCACCGAGCCGAACTTCTTCAGCAAGGCCGCCCGCCGGGCCGGCCCGAGGCCGGGCACGGAATCCAGCGCCGACGCGGTCGCCGCCTTCCCCCGCTTGGCCCGGTGATAGCTGATCGCGAACCGGTGCGCCTCGTCCCGCACCCGCTGCAGCAGGTACAGCCCCTCACTGCTGCGGGACAGGATCACCGGGTACGACTCCCCCGGCAGCCATACCTCCTCCAGCCGCTTGGCCAGGCCGCAGACCGCCACGTCGTCGATGCCGAGCTCGGCGAGAGCGGCCGCGGCCGCCGCCGCCTGCAAGGACCCGCCGTCGACGACCACCAGGTTCGGCGGGTAGGCGAACTTGCGCTGGGCAGTCACCACGGATCGTTCGGAGGAAAGGGTTTGCTCTTCTCTCGCCTCCGGATCGCCGAGCCGGTCGAGCTCGCCGGTCTCCTCCCGCTCGGCCAGGTAGCGGCGGAACCGCCGGGTGATCACCTCGCGGATCGCGGAGATGTCGTCGCTGCCGTCGTACCCGCGGACGGAGAACCGGCGGTACTCGCTCTTGCGGGCAAGGCCGTCCTCGAAGACGACCATCGACGCGACCACGTGCGTGCCCTGCAGGTTGGACACGTCGTAGCACTCGATGCGCAGCGGTGCGTCCTGCAGGCCGAGCGCTTCCTGGATCTCGTGCAGCGCCTGGCTGCGCGTGGTCAGGTCGCTGGCCCGCCGCGTCTTGTGCAGCGCGAGCGCCTCCTTGGCGTTGCGCGCGACGGTCTCGGCCAGCGCCTTCTTGTCGCCCCGCTGCGGCACCCGCAGCTGCACGGGGCCGCCGCGGCGGGCCGACAGCCATTCGGTCATCGCCGCGCAGTCGGGCGGCAGCTCGGGCACCAGCACCTCGCGCGGTATCCCGGCGTTGACCGCGGCGTCCTCGGCGACGCCCTCGCCGTAGAACTGGCCGAGAAAGTGCTCGACCAGGCCGGGGATGGTGACCTCCTCGACCTTTTCAAGCACCCAGCCGCGCTGCCCGCGGATCCGCCCGCCGCGCACGTAGAAGACCTGCACGGCGGCCTCGAGCTGGTCTTCGGCCAGCGCGATCACGTCGCAGTCGGTGCCGTCGCCGAGCACCACGGCCTGCTTTTCCAGCGCCCGCTCGAGCGCCTTGATGTCGTCTCGCAGCCGCGCGGCCTTCTCGTACTCCTCCGCGTCGGAGGCTTCCCGCATCTGCGTGGCCAGCCGCTTGATGAACCGCGCCGTCTGGCCGGACATGAAGTCGCAGAAGTCCTCGGCGAGGTCCCTGTGCTCTTGCGCGCTGACCCGCTTCACGCACGGGGCCGAGCACTTGCCGATGTACCCGAGCAGGCACGGCCGGCCGATCTGGCCCGCTCTCTTGAACACGCCGGTGGAGCAGGTCCGCACCGGGAAGACGCGCAGCAGCGTGTCGACCGTGTCCCTGATCGCCCAGGCGTGCGAGTACGGGCCGAAGTACCTGGTGCCCTTCCGCTTGGCACCGCGCATCACCATGACCCGGGGGAACTCCTCGTCCATCGTCACCGCGAGGTACGGGTAGCTCTTGTCGTCGCGGTACTTGACGTTGAACCGGGGGTCGAACTCCTTGATCCAGGAGTACTCCAGCTGCAGCGCCTCGACCTCGGTCTTCACGACCGTCCAGTCGACGCTTGCCGCGGTGCTGAGCATCGCCTGCGTCCGCGGGTGCAGTTGGGTGAAGTCGGCGAAGTACTGGTTCAGCCGCTGCCGCAGTGACTTGGCCTTCCCGACGTAGATGACCCGGCCGCGTTCGTCACGGAACCGGTACACACCCGGTTCCTCGGGGATCGCCCCCGGTGCGGGTCTGTAGCGGGACGGGTCTGCCACGCATGCAACTGTACGCGCCGGCAGGCCGCCGACCGGTCGCTCGCCGCCGTAACCAGCCGAACTTTTCGCATCATCCCGAACGAGCCGTGGCGCCTCTCCCGGGCACGCCCGCTCCCCCGCGACCCCCCGCGCCCGCCCTTGCTGGCATGACGCGTTATATCTTAAGCTTGCCACCGTGGCGGAACAGCTCAGGGACGATTACTTCCAGGACCCGCTGGCCGCCTTCGCCCGGATGCGCGCGAAGGCGCCGGTCTTGCAGGTGGCGCTACCGGATGGCAGCCACATGTGGATGGTCACCGGGTACGAGGACGTGCGCGGCGCGCTCGCCGAGCCGCGGCTGTACAAGGACTGGGGCCGCAAGCTGCAGCCTCCGGAGTGGTCGCGCGACCCGGTGACCGGCTACCTCGGCGTCCACCTGCTCAACCTCGACCCGCCGGACCATACCCGGCTTCGCAGGCTCGTCAGCAAGGCGTTCACCGCACGGCGGGTCGCCGGCCTGCGGCCGCGCGTCGAGGCGATCACGGGCTCGCTGCTTGACGCGATGTCCGGCCGCGATGAGACGGACCTCATCGAGGCGTTCGCGTTCCCGCTGCCGATCACGGTGATCTGCGAACTGGTCGGGATCCCGGCGTCCGACCGGGACAAGTTCCAGGCCTGGTCGCACGCGATCGTGTCGTCGGTGGGCGCGCCCGGCGAGTTCCGTGGCGCGGCGGTCGCGATGTACCACTACTTCACGGACCTGGTGGCGGCCAAGCGACAGGCGCCCGCTGACGACCTGCTGTCGGCGCTGATCGCGGCGCGCGACGAAGAGGACTCGCTCGACGAGCGCGAGCTCATCGCCATGCTGTTCCTGCTGCTCGTCGCCGGCCACGAGACCACCACGAACCTGATCGCGAGCGGCACGCTGGCACTGCTGACGCATCCGTCCGAGCTAGTGCGGCTGCGCGCTGACCCGTCGCTGCTGCCCGCCGCGGTCGAGGAGCTGCTGCGCTACGCCAACCCGCTCAACCACGCCACCGACCGGTTCACGGTCGAGCCGGTGCAGATAGGCGGGGTGACGATCCCGGCCCGCGAGTGGGTGCTGTGCGTCACGTCGTCCGCGAACCGGGACCCGGCGCGGTTCGCCGACCCGGACCGGCTGGACATCGGCAGGGACGCGGGCGGCCACCTGGCGTTCGGGCACGGCATTCACTACTGCCTCGGCGCGCCGCTCGCCCGGCTTGAGGGGGAGGTCGCCTTCGGCGCGCTGCTGGCCCGGTTCCCCGCCCTGTCGCTGGCCGTTCCCGAGTCGTCGCTGCGGTGGCGTCCCAGCAGCCTCATCCACGGCCTGGAGTCGCTGCCGGTGCGCCTGCGCTAGGAGGGTCGCGGTCAGTACCAGTTGTAGGCCAGCTCATGGGCCCACGCGGCCTGCGGGGTGCCGTAGCTGGCGCGGATGTACCCGATGCCCCAGATGATCTGCGTGTACGGGTCGGTCGCCCAGTCCAGCCCGGCGGACGCCATCTTCCCGGCGGGCAGCGCCTGCGGGATGCCGAACGCGCCGGAGACCGGGTTGGCCGCCGCCGGGTTCCAGCCGGACTCTCTTTCCCACAGCGCGTACAGGTAAGGGAACTGTTCCGGTCCCCAGGTGGCGTCGGCAAGCGACTGCGCGAAGCTCTGGTACTGGTTGAGGCCCGCGGGCGCGGCCAGGCCCGGGGTGGCGGTGTACGGGTCCGTCGCCCCCACGTACCCGCCGATGCTGGCGAGTGAGTCGAAGCGGACCTTCGCGCCGGTGTAGGGCGCGTCGATGATGTCGCCGTCGCCGACGTAGATCCCCACGTGGCCGGGGGCGGTCAGTGTGCCGTCAGCGCCGGCGAAGAACACGAGGTCGCCCGGTGCGAGCTGGTTTCCCGCGACCGCGTGGGACTTCGTCTGCAGCCACTGGGCGGTCGCGTTGTGGGTGACGGCGATCCCGGCCTGCGCGAGGGCGTCCATCGTCAGCCCGGAACAGTCGAAAGTGCCCGGACCGGCTCCGGCGTACTGGTAGGGCTTGCCGAGCTGCTGTTCGGCCCAGCTGACCACGGTGCGGGCCTGCTCTGCGGAGACCGACGGCAGGCGGTAGGCCGTCGACGCGTAGGCGGCGACGAGCGTGGCCGTCGCCAGCGCGCTCACCTGCGAGGCGCGCACGGCGGCCAGTGCGGCGGGCAGCGACTCGACACGGAATCCCGGCCGGGCGGCGACGATCGCCCGGTAGGCCGCGGCCTGCTTCACCGTGCTGCCCGCCGGGGCGACCCACAGGACGTCCTGGCCTCGTGCCAGGCGTGCCGCGAGCTCCGCCGCGAGTTCGGGCGTGCCGTTCGCCAGGACCACGACCATCAGCTGGTGGCTGGCCGCGGCGGTCGCCGCCAGTGCCGCCAGAGCCCGGCCGGCGCGGCTGCCTCGGCTGTCGCTGACAGTGCCGGTCCGCACCCGGACTAGCTGGCTGGACACGGATCGGGCCAGGTCTCCCGCGACAGTGCCCGCTCCCGGGTCGGCAACCAGCAGCACCTGGCTGCGGACCGGGGCGGCGGTCGCCGCGGCGATGGTGGCGGGCAGGGCGCGGACATTCACGCTGATCCCGGCCGCCCACGCTTGCAGTGCCTCATCGGCGTCGACCAGCCCGCGCACGTCTGGCACCTCGATGGAGAACGTGACCCCGGCCGGCCCGCTGACGCCGATCCGCGTGCCCGCGGTGACCCGCGTGTGCGGGGCCGCCGGGCCCGCGGTCACGTCGCGGTAGGTGTAGGTAGCGCCGTCGGTGCCGGCCAGCACGACCGTCGATGTCCCGCTGGCTGCCGGAATGACCTCGAGCGTTCCCGTCGTGACCGCGTCGACCGCGGTTCCCGGCGCGACCGCGAGCCTGACTGGCACGGCCGGCTCCGTCCGCCGTGGCCCCGGGCTGCCCTCGCCGATAAGCCGCGGATCGGCCGCCACAGCCGCGGCAGGCACCGGAAGGGCATACCCGACCGCGACCTGCGGCGGCGGGACAGGGATGGGCGCGGCACCGCCCCCTGCCGAGACTGCGGGCGGGGAGACCGTCGGCGAGACCGTCGGGGGGGCGGACGGCGCGCGCGTCGGGGGCGTCGGATGCGGCCTCGGCCGGTGCTTTGCCGGAGCCGGCCTGCTGGCCGGCGGACGCGAGGCCCGCGCGTGCGC
>JASHXJ010000537.1 GCA_030043595.1 Trebonia sp. | reverse complement strand
CCGATCGCGTGCGCGGCCACCCGCCAGCCGGCCCGGTGCGCGGCGACGATCGTCGCGCCGATCTCGGCGGCATCGGCCTGCAGGTAGCCGCTGTTGCCCGGCTGGCCTTCGTACGGGTCGGACATGGCGGCGGTGCGGCCGACCAGCGAGCCGTCGGTGAAGATCTTCATCGGGCCGATCCGCAGCCAGTCATCACCGAAACCGGTGCGGATTCCCAGGTCAAGCCCCAGCTCGATGCCGTCGGCCGGGTGCGCGCCGATCGCGTGCAGCACCTCGCTGGCCACCATCAGCTCGACCCGGACGTGCAGCCGGCCGCTGTCGCGGGCGGCCTGGTAGGCGGCGAGCTCGGCCGGGCTGTGCCCCACCCAGCCGCCGCCGATGCCCGCCTCAGTGACGCTGGTGATGCCCTCGGCCAGGTACCGCTCGCCAGCCCGGGCGACGGCGTCGGCGAGGACGGCGGCCGGGTAGGGGTGGGTGAGCCTGCCGACCAGCTCCTGGGCGCGTTCTTCGAGCAGGCCGGTGGGGCGGCCCGCGGCGTCGGTGACGACCCGTCCCCCGGTCACTTCCGGCGCGACGGCGTCGATGCCAAGGTCGGCGAGGACCAGGCTGTTCACCACGCACATGTGACCGGACGTGTGCTTGAGCCAGACCCGCCTGCCCGGCGCGGCCTTGTCGAGCGCGTCCCGGTGCGGGTGACCCCCGGTCTTCGTCTGGTCGTAGCCGGAGCCGACGACCCACTCGCCTTCTCGCACGGTCCTGGCGTGGCTGGCCACGCGCTCGTACAGCTCGTCGAGGCTGGCCACGCGCAGGTCGGCCTCGGTGAGGGCCAGGCCGAAGCCGATCATGTGGTTGTGCGCGTCGTGGAAGCCCGGCAGCAGGGTGGCGCCCTTCAGGTCCGCGACGCTAGTTGCTGTTATCACGGGGTCGGCGTCGTCGTAGACGGCGGCGATGCGGCCGCCGCGCACCGCGACCGCGCTCGCCCGCGGCCGTCCCGGGTCGATGGTCAGCACGTTCGCGTTGACAAGCAGCAGGTCCGCGTCAGCTGGCATGGCACAGGATCATATTTCCTCGGGCAGGCCCGATCCCGCCCTGGCGCCTTGGGCGGGACCGGCGGGGTGGCTTAACAGCAGCCGGAGTCCTCGCAGCAGCAGCCGCAGGTCGGGTCATCGCAGCACGAGCACATCGTGGTCACCTCCTTCCGGGCAGAGGAGCTCTGGCGCGCACCAGGTTCCCGGCGCGGGATCGGGGCAGTCGGGGCCGGGCATGGCGGTGAGCATGCCGGCCAGTTCGGCACGCAGCGCCGACAGCCGCGCTATCTCCGCGTCGATCTCGCTGACGTGCCTGCGCAGCAGCACTTCCGCCGGGCCGCACGGGCAGTCGCCGCTGTCGCGGACCGTGAGCAGGCCGCGGATCTCGGCCAGGCGCAGCCCGAGTCGCTGGGCGCCGCGGATGAACAGCAGCCGGTCGAGGTCGGCGGGGCCGTAGCGGCGGTGGTCGCCGCCGGTACGGCGCGGTCGCGGCAGCAGGCCGGCCCGTTCGTAGTAGCGGATCGTGTCGGTTCGGACCCCCGCGAGCGAGGCGAGCTGCCCGACAGTCAGCTGTCCTGCGGTCAGCTGCCCGGCCGGCGCCCGCCCGGGTGCCTGATCGGTCGTCATGTCTCGACGGTAAGCCCCGGACCGTACTCCAGGTTCAAGGGCGAAATCGTGCGAGCCTGGTCACGTCCGCGCGGCGGGCACCTCGGCGCGCAGATGCTCGTCGTCGTGCGCGATCTGCAACAGCGAGCGCCAGATGAGCGCCAGCATGACCGCCGAGCCGGCGAAGCCGAACCAGAAGGGGGCGGTGATCCCCCACGCCGATGCGACCAGGCCGCCGAGCGCGGAGCCGATGACGATGCCGCCGACCACGCCAGTGAGGTAGACGCTGCTGACCCGGCCCTGGAACTCGGCAGGTACGGCCCGCTGCCGCACGCTGGTGGAGGTCGTTCCCCAGATGAAAGCGTGCGCACCGAAGACGGTGAAAACGATCAGCGCGAACCAGGCCCAGCGGGTCAGCGCGAGCGCGAGATGAGTGAGCGTCTCGATGATCAGCCCGCCCCGCATGATGACGCCCAGGGGGACGCGCCGCTCCAGCCACCCGTAGCAGGCGGTGCCGAGCAGGCCGCCCGCGGCCATGGCCGTGGTGATCAGCCCGAATCCGAGCTCGCTCATGCCCAGCCGCTCCCGCGCGTAAAGGACGAGTACCGACCACGCGGCGCCGAACGTGATGTTGAAGGTGAAGATGGTGATCGCGAGCGTGCGGACCGCGGGGTGCGCCCACAGCCAGCGCCACCCCTCGCGGATGTCCTCGCGGACGGTCGCGGCGCTCCGCGCGCGGTCGACGTGTCGTGGCAGGCGCACCCGCGTGATGAGTACCACGCCGGCGAGCACGCACACGGTCTCGGTCATGAAGGGCAGCGCCATGCCCGCCGCGAAGAGCGCCGCGCCGATGGGCGGCCCGGCCAGCTGATTCCACACGATCACGCCGGTGAACGCGCGTGAGTTCGCGATGCCCAGGTCGCGCTTGTCGACCAGCATCGGCAGCAACGTGGCCGTCGTGGTGTCGCCGAATGTCTCGTTCACTCCGAACAGGAACAGCGCGACCAGGATCAGGGCAGTGTCGATGCGGTGCGTCAGGATCAGCGTGATCAGCAGGAGCAGGATCACCGTTCTGGCCAGGCCGGTGGCGATGACGATAGCCCGCCTGCTGACCCGGTCGGCCACCACGCCGGCGTACAGGCCGAACATCAGCCAGGGCAGCCGCTGCAAAAGCGCCGCCATCGCCACGGCCAGCGGATTGTGCGTCTGCGATGTCACGAGCAGCGGCCCGGCGGCAAGCGTGATCCCGTCGCCGAGGTTGGTCACCCACGATGAGGCAAGCAGCCAGCGGAAGCTGCGGCCGAGCCGGGATGGCGCGACCAGGTCGGCAATCCGGCTCAATGGTCAAGCCCGGTCTGGGGTGGATGCCAGACCCGCACCGTGAGCTCGCTCGCCCGGCGCACCCTCGTCGCCGGATCGGGCGACTGGCTGACGACCAGGCCGTCGACCGGCATCGGGTGCTCGGTAAGCCTGACCGAGGTGACGCGAAGTCCTACCCTGGCGACAACCGCCGGGCACACGCTGTAGAACAGCCCGCGCAGGTCCGGCACGGCGATCCGCCTGGGCTCGCGCGGATGCGGCCCCATCGCGTCGGCAAGCATCAGCAGGCCGCCCAGCAGCACTCCCCCATCGGTCGGGAGATAACCGAAATCCGACGGTCCCCAGCCGGGCTCGGAGGGGGTGTTCTGCTGCCGCTCCAGTCCCCCGCCGCTGCGCCGGATGCCGGCCTGGGCGTCGTATCCCGCCCGCCGCGGGGGGTCGCCCAGCACTCGCCACGCTCCGTCGAGGATCTCCGCGGCCCGCCGTGCCGCCGCGACAACCGGCGAGGGCGCGCCCGCGAGGAACTGGGGCGCCAGCAGCCTGGCCTTGTCGTCGCGGGCGCGCGCGATCTCCCCGGCGCTGGCACCAGGCAGGACGCCGAGAACGTCGTACCAGGTGACGCCGGGCTCCACAGCACCTCCAGAGCAGAAGCGGGTCCCGTCCGCGGGACGCCCCCTTCATGGTCCACCACCCGAAATACGAACCGCAATCGACTAACGAGACGGCCGTGACCGTTCGGGATGATGATTTGCCTGGCCGCCGGCGCCAGTGGCTCCTGTGACCTGAGAGAGCGGCGGCACGGGCCCAGGTGAGGGGTTCCGGGCCGGCACCGGCGGAGTTACGCTCCGGGGTGAGGCCTCATGAACGTCGCAGTGCAGGCGTGGCGGCCGGAAGACGCGGAGACGGGCCTTCTCGGCGGCCGCGATAGCCACCGGGTCGGTACCGTCGAGCAGCGAAGGTTCCCGATCAGCACCGGCGTGCCCGGCCTCAACCTCAGCTTCTCACGGGACACGGTCGCCGACGGGTTCTTCTCGCCGCGGCACAGGCACTGCTGGGACCAGCTCCGCTTCGTCCTCGATGGCAGGCTGAACATCGGGGAGACCGACCTGGAGCCAGGTGACTGCGGTTACTTCCCCGAAGCGGTGCCGTACGGGCCGCAGCGGCAGGCCGGCGCCGCGACCGTGCTCGTGCTCCAGTTCACCGGTGCGGGCGGGCTGTACTACCCGACCCCGGGCGAGCTCGCGGCAGCGCGCGACAAGCTCCGCGCCGAAGGCGGAACGTTCGAAGGCGGCCGGTACCAGGGCCGCGGTCTGGACGGGCGGCCGGCCGACCAGGACGGCTACGAGGCGCTGTGGGAAGCGCACACGGGATGCAAGCTGGTCTACGCGCAGCCGCGCTACGGGGACGTGGTGGTCATGCGGTCGCAGTCCTACGAGTGGGTGGCCGACCCGCGCCACCCCGGCATCGACGTCAGGCCGCTGGGCTGCTTCACCGAGCACCAGACCGCCATCACGCTGATCCGCATCTCCCCCGGCGCGCATACCGACGGCAGGAAGCTGGCCGCGCCGCAGATCCGCTACGTGCTCAGCGGCACCGTCGTCTGCGGGGAGAAGCCGTACCCGCCGGGCAGCTGCCTGTGGCTGCCGGCGGGAGCGCCCTCGCCCCCGCTGGGCAGCATCACCGGCGCGGAGCTCTACTCGGTCAGCCTGCCGCGCTACGCGCCCTAGCCCCGGCGCGCGGGCGGCTCAGGATCGCGGCGCGAGGCCGCGGACGAGCGTCTGCAGGAACGCGCGGTAGGTCGCTTCGGCGTCAGGAGTACGCACGAGGCCCTTCAGCTCGAGCGATACCGCGCCGTGCACGGCGCTCCATATCTGCTGTGCCGCCTCGAGCGGGTCCGGCGCGGCGATGACCCCGGCCGCGGCGGCGAGTTCGACGATGCGGAGGAGGGCCGCGAACGCGGCCACGGCGTGTGCCTCCACCTCGGCCGAGTCCCGCTCGTGCAGCAGCGCGTCCTCGAACATGATCGCGTAGAGGTGGGGGTTGGCGAGCGCGAACTGCCGGTACCGCATGCCGCACGCCAGGAACCGCTCCAGCATGTCCGGCTGGTCGGCGCTTTCGACAGCCGCGCGGAGCCGGTCGAACCCCCTGATCAGCAGGGCGTCGATCAGGCCGTCCTTGCCGCCGAGCCGGTTGTAGACGCCCATCGGGGCGATGCCCGCCTCGGCGGCGACGGCGCGGACGGTCAGCCCGCCCGGCCCCTCCCGCGCCAGCACGGCCTCGGCGGCCGACAGCAGCTCGCGCTCGACCTCCGCGCTGGGCGTGCGGCTGCGCCGCGCCGGCGCGGCACCGGGTTCGCTCATGCAGAACATCTTCTCCCATCCGGCCCGCTGCCCGGTCCGGCTTGACTTTTATAGAACGTCGTTACATAGTTATAGCACAACGTTCTATTAAGGAGG
>JASHXJ010000536.1 GCA_030043595.1 Trebonia sp. | reverse complement strand
CCCACCAGGAACGGCACGAACCAGGCGCCGAGATAGGCCGCCGCCGCGGTGATCAGGGCGACCACGGCGACCATCGCGAGCCGCCTAGCCATCGAGCCGCCACGTGACAGCTCCGGCCGTCGCGCCGGGGACGGGAAGCGGCAGGTACCGGCCGTCCCACCACAGCGGCACCAGGTTGTCGTACCAGGGCGACGCCGGGTTCTCCGACTGGCCGCCCGGGTAGACGCCCTCGGCGGACACCCCGCCGGATGTCAGCGACACCACCATCCGCCAGCTTGGGCCGGTCGACGCGTCCATGCCGCCGTCGGCGGCGTCCTCGGTGAACGGGTCGCCGCCCGCCGCGCGCGGCCCGTAGCCGAGTCCTGCCGCCCCGGTGACCGACGGGAACGACCGCGAGTGCAGCCGCCCCCACGTCCACGTGGCGGGCGCCGCGCCGAGCAGGCCGGACAGGTGCGACACCGCCCGGCCGAACGCCACCACCATCGCGGCGGTCGCGTTCCCGGGGCCGTGCCCCGACGGGCCGGCGAACGCGGCGTTCGACGGGTCGCCGAGCGTCCACGCCTCCAGGTCCTCATCCAGCGACGCCTGCCCCGGACCGACCTCCAGGTCCAGCCGGTCGCGCCCGACCGGCACCCTGGCAGCCTTCCACCATGGCTCGAACACGACCGAGAGGTAGTCGCCCCAGAACGTCCACCACACGGTCGCCGCGGCCGAATTCGCGTCCATCGCGTCATTCCATGAGCGCAGCACAGACACCGCGGATCGTTCCGTGGCAGTCAAAGAAGCGGAACGCAGGGCAGCCAGCAGGGACGGCAGCACGCGGGCGGCCAGGCTGTCGGTGAGGCTGTTCTGCAGCGCGGCGATCGACGCGCTCGACAGCGGCTCGCTGGCCCGCAGCTGACTGTAGGCGTAGGCGGCGCGGTAGCCGGGATCGTAGAAGTCGGCGGTGGTGCCGATGTAGTAGGGATAGGCGGCGGTGACCGGCCGCTGGTTGGCGGTCACGATCAGGTGCGATGGCGGGTCGTAGGCCTGCGGCACCGCGCTGTACGGGATCACGCCGGTGATGTCGCAGCCCCCGGTGCCCGGCATCGGCAGCCAGGGCTGGCAGCCGGCCGGGACCTGCGGGTAGTAGCCGGCCGATATCGCGCCGATGTTCCCGGCGCTGTCGGCGTAGACGAAATTCTGCGTCGGCGCGTGCCAGCCGGCCAGGGCCGCACGGAACTGCGTGAACGACGACGCCTGGTTGACCGCGAGCATCACGGCCAGGTCGGGGGACGGCACGTTGCCCATCCAGTCCACGGCCATCGTCTGGCCCACCTGGGTCATGATCGGCCCGTGCACGGTGATGTCCACCGCCAGCGACACGGTCGCGGCGCCGCGCACAGGGATCGTGTAGTGGACCACGGTCATCGGCCGCCACGAGCCGCGCCAGTAGTAGGAGCCGCCGCGGACCCGTTCGGCGTAGTAGAACGTCGCCGAGTTCTGCGTGTCGGTCAGCGACCACGCGATGTGCGCGTTGTGCCCGAGGAGCACGCCGGGCAGGCCGGGCACGCTCACCCCGGCCACCTGGTACCCGGGCGCGGACAGCGCCACCTCGTACCACACCGACGGCAGCGTCTGCGGCAGGTGCGGGTCCCCGCCGAGCAGCGCCCCGCCCTGCCTGCCCGGGGAGCCGGCCCCCGGCGACCCCCCGCTGGCCTCGACGGCGGGCCCGTTGGCGGCCCACGCGTTGCTGTCCGGGTACTGGTGGAGCTGGCCGGCAGGCAGCTGGCTGAGCTGGGCGAGCAGGCTGGCGGCCGCCGCCGCGACTGCCGGATTGTCGTCCGAACGAGCCGGTGTGACTGCAGCGGCTGCAGAGGTCTTCGTCTGGGGGGCTGGCGCAGAGCTCGCCGCGTCCGGCTGTACCGGCGTCAGCGGCGCCGTCACGTACGGGCCCGTGTCGTAGGGCGTCTGCGCGTTCTTCGCCACGATCGGGAACCAGTCCATCGTGCGCGCCTCGCCCAGCGTCTTCGCCAGCACGGCGTCGTCCAGCGCGCCCGTCGTGTAGTCCAGTTCCTGGGTGAGCACGCCCTGGATGACCAGGCTGTCCACTGGCGTCCACGGCGCCGGGTAGGCGCCGGTCAGGGTGAACACCGCCGGCCAGTCGCCTGCGGCGCGGACCTGGGCGATGTCGTCGTTGACCCCCTGGGCGTAGGCGATGAGCGCCTCCCGGGCCAGGCCCGTGGTCTGCGCCCACTCGGCTTGCGCGGTGCGCAGCAGGCCGAGGCGCAGCTCGAACTTGTCGCTGGCCAGGTCGCTGGGCCCGCCGAGCTGCGCCAGCCGGCCCTCGCCGAGGCGCCGTTCCAGGTCCATCTCCGACAGCCGGAACCTCGCGTGCACGTACCCGAGCGCCAGGAACAGGTCGTGGTCGTCGCGCGCGGTGATCGAGGCGAGTCCCTGGCTCGTGAACGACACCGTGACCGGATCGGCGAGCCCCGGCAGGCGCAGCGTCTGCGAGCTCGCCGGCTGCCCGCCGGACGCCGACGTCCACGCCCCCCGCGCGGGGTCGAGCGCCGGGCCGAGCGCGGGGATGGCGCCGAAGCCGAAGCCGAGCACGCCAAGCAGCGCGGCCGAGACCGCGACCGCGCCCACGGCGCTGGCCACCCGGCGTACCCGCTGGTTACGGATCAGTGGCCTCGCACGCGTCCACATCCTGGTCGTTTTATCACGTCTGCCTGATCATCGCCGCCTGTTACGAGCGGAATTCGGGCCAGATGTCCCCTTTAAAACCCGGGCGAGACGGGGACAATTGATTACTGAGCGCTGCATCCCGCCGCGCTGAAATCGGTACGCTGAGGTGGTGAGATGGATGGCTTGGCCGCGGACCAAGAACCCCAGGTCATCAGCGCCGCCCGGAACGGAGCACGGTGGCGTGCAGGTCACCGTGGCGCCGGCACCTGACGCTGGCCTCTCCTATGCGACCGGGCATAACACGGGCATCAGCGGTACCCGGCACACCGTGGTCGAAAGCTCCGCGCCCAGCGCGCGGAACGTGCGCGCGCAGTACGCCGACAGCGGCGCGGACGGGTACACCCCGACCGCGGAGCTCGACGCGGTCTCCCCTGGCCCGGCGTTCGAGGAGCTCCCCAACAGCGGGATCGCGATCCTTCCCGGTGTCGCGGCGACAGACGTCCCTGTCGAGGATCCGCAGGCGCCGCAGCCGCAGCTGAACGCGCCGATCACGACGGCGCCACCGCAGCCGGTGGGGGCGGTGCGAGAGAGCAGGCCGGGATCGTTCGGCTCAGTTACTGCGGAAAGCGGCCAGGAAGCCCCGGCCGACGCCCAGCCGGTGCGGGTCCGTGACCTCACGCTGGGGCAGCGGATGCGGATCTGGCGGCGGCGCGCGCTGATCATGGTGATCGTCGGCGTGGTGTTCCTGATCGTGACCAACTGGAAGATCGGCCTGTCCCTCGCCGTCCTGGCCGGCATCGCCGACGCCGTCTATCAGTCGCGCAGGGCCCCGGCGATCGCCGCCGCGGCCAAGCTGGACCCGGCGCAGCGGCGCACCCAGCGGCAGCTCGCCAAGATGCAGCGGGCCGGGTACCTCACGCTGCACGCGCGGCCGATCCCGGACAGCGTGGAGGTCATCGACCACCTGGTCGTCGGGCCCACTGGTGTCTATGCGATCGACTCAGAGCGGTGGCACCCGGGACTGCCCATCCGGTTCCTCAACGGCAGGCAGCTCTGGCACGGGCCGGACAGCAAGAAGGACCGGCTCGAGCACGCCCGCTGGGAGGCCCGGCAGGCCAGCGAGCGGCTGTCGGCGGCGCTGGGCACCGAGATCACCGTCCGCCCCGCGATGGCCGTGTACGGGCCTGACGTTCCGTGGGACGTCGCCACGATCAGGGACGTGGACGTGTTCAGCGGCCCGCGGCTGCGCAAGTACCTGAGGCGCCGCGGCCGGATGAAGGACGTGCCGCGGCTGACCCCGGAGCGGGTGCGGACGATCTACGAGACGGCCGGCGCCGTGCTGCCAGGTGTCGCGCCGGCGAGGACCGGCGCACCGGTAGGCTGAGTTTCCTGGCACTTGAGGGGTACTGAGGGGAGTTCGGCATGCCACCGTTGAGGTCCCGCACGGTCACGCACGGCAGGAACATGGCAGGGGCTCGCGCGCTGCTGCGCGCGACCGGGGTAGCCACGGCGGACCTCGGCAAGCCGATCATCGCGGTCGCGAACAGCTTCACCGAGTTCGTCCCCGGCCATGTGCACCTGCGCGAGGTCGGGGTCGTCATCGCCGACGCGATCCGCGCGGCCGGCGCCATACCGCGCGAGTTCAACACGATCGCGGTCGACGACGGCATCGCGATGGGGCACGGCGGCATGCTGTACTCGCTGCCCAGCAGGGAGCTGATCGCGGACTCGGTCGAGTACATGGTCAACGCGCACTGCGCGGACGCGATGATCTGCGTCTCCAACTGCGACAAGATCACGCCCGGCATGCTGATCGCCGCCATGCGGCTGAACATCCCCGCCGTGTTCGTCTCCGGCGGGCCGATGGAGGCGGGCCGGGCGGGGGGTATCGGGGGCGGGCAGTCCCCCATGCTCGGCGGGTCTGCGGGGGGTCGTCCCCCCGGGCTAACAGAGCGCAAGCTGGACCTGATCGACTCGATGGTGGCGGCCGCCGACCCGTCGGTGTCCGACGCCGAGCTGCAGTCGATGGAAGAGGCCGCCTGCCCGACCTGCGGGTCGTGCTCGGGGATGTTCACCGCGAACTCGATGAACTGCCTGACCGAGGCGATCGGGCTGGCGCTGCCAGGCAACGGGACGACGCTGGCCACGCACACCGCGCGGCGGACGCTGTTCGAGAAGGCCGGATCGCTGATCGTCGAGATCACGAAGCGGTACTACGATTCCGGGGACGAGACCGTGCTGCCCCGCTCGGTCGCCAGCAGGGACGCGTTCGAGAACGCGATGGCCCTGGATGTGGCGATGGGCGGCTCCACGAACACGATCCTGCACCTGCTCGCGGCCGCGCACGAGGCGGGCGTGGACTTCGGGCTCAAGGAGATCGACGAGCTGTCCCGTCGGGTGCCGTGCCTGTGCAAGGTCGCGCCGAGCAGCTCCTACCACGTCGAGGACGTGCACCGGGCGGGCGGCATCCACACGATCCTCGGCGAGCTCGACCGGGCCGGGCTGCTCAACCGGTCCGTGCACACGGTGCACGGGCTGCCGCTGGCGGACTGGGACCTGCGGTCCGGCTCCCCCAGCGACGAGGCCGTCGAGCTCTACCACGCCGCGCCGGGCGGGGTGCGCACGACGCGGGGATACTCCCAGTCGGCGCGGTGGTCGTCCCTGGACACGGAC
>JASHXJ010000067.1 GCA_030043595.1 Trebonia sp. | reverse complement strand
AGCGCGGAGATGACCGGCGTGGTGATGCCGTTCTGCTGCGCGTAGTCGCGGTCGTACCCCGTGTTCGTGACGAACCAGCCGGTCCACGTGAGCGTGTAGGTGACCAGCGGGTTCACGCCGAGCGTGAGCGGCAGCCACTTCCCGTCCCGCTGCAGCGCGCCGCGCACGAACTGCGGCAGGCCCGCCGCCCGGCGGGCACCGATGTCCCAGGCGATGCACAGCCCAGCGAAGGCGAAGATGTACCAGACGCCGTACTGCTTGGTGGCGCAGGCCAGGCCGATGAGCACCCCGGCCGCCACCCGCCACTTCCTGATCCCCAGCGACGGCCCGGCATCGTCGCTGGGCTGCAGCACTATGGCCGACGCCAGCCGGTCACGGGAGACGTCCCGGTCCACCACCAGCGCGCCGAAGGCCGCGAGCACGAAGAACATCAGGAAGATGTCCAGGATGCCGGTCCGGCTCAGCACGAACTCGAGCCCGTCCAGGGACAGCAGCAGGCCGGCGATGCAGCCGAGCAGGGTCGACCTGGTCATGCGCCGAACGACGCGGCACATGACCAGGATCGCCAGCGAGCCGAAGAACGCCGGGGCGACCCGCCAGCCGACCGTGTTCAGGCCGTAGATCCATTCCCCGACCGCGATGAGCAGCTTGCCGACCGGCGGCTGGACCACGTACTCGCCGCACGCGGTTCCCGAGCAAGGCACGAAGATGTTGGTATGCCCGGAAATGATCAGGCTGTTCGCGTATGACACGGGCTGCACGATGTTCCACTCGACACCGTGCTTCAGGATGGACCAGGCGTCCTTGGCGTAGTACGTCTCGTCGAAGATGATGGCGCGCGGGATGGCTAGCCTGTTGAACCGGAAGAAGGCCGCGAACGCCGTGACAAGCAGCGGGCCGATCCAGCCCCACAGCCTGTCGTCAGGCATCGGGGACATCAGCCTGGCGCGCAGTTCGGCGATCCGCCCCGCGGCGGCGTCGTCGCCGCGGCCAGCGTCGTCGGCGCGGGTGGTGCGGCTGACACTAACGGCGGCATCCCGGCCGGCGTCGACGATGTCGGGACCGGGGCCGCCGGTGCCGCTGTCTTCGGGTTCCATGGCCGGCGGTCCGGCCTGAGTCGCGGTCATCGAACGCCATGCTATGTGCAGGGAGGGCTGGGTGGGGAGCAGAAGCGAAGCCGAATATGGTAACGAACCGGTGCATACAGGAGGCGGTGTCGCCGGCATCCCCGGCGTTCTGACGCTCGCCGCTGTCCCCATCGGCAGACCGGACGACGCCCCCGCCAGGCTCGCGGCGGAACTGGAAAGCGCCAGCGTGATAGCCGCCGAGGATACCCGCCGGGTGCGCCGTCTGGCCGCGACGCTGGACGTGCGGCTGACCGGGCGCGTGGTGTCCTATTACGACGTGATCGAGGCGCGCCGCGCGGCCGACCTGCTGGCCGAGCTCCAGGCGGGCAGGAACGTGCTCCTGGTCACCGACGCCGGGATGCCCTGCATCAGCGACCCCGGTTACCGGCTCGTCGCCGCCGCGGCGGCGGCGGGGATCAGGGTCACCGCGGTGCCAGGGCCGTCCGCGGTGACCACCGCGCTCGCGGTCAGCGGGCTGCCCACCGACAGGTTCTGCTTCGAGGGATTCCCGCCTCGCAAGCCGGGCGAGCGGGAGCGGCGGTTCGCCGAGCTCGCGGCCGACACCCGCACCCAGGTGTTCTTCGAGTCACCGCGCAGGCTCGCCGCGACCCTGGGGGAACTGCGGCGCTCGCACGGAGCCGACCGCGCCGCGGTCGTCTGCCGGGAGCTGACCAAGGTGCACGAGGAGATCCGCAGGGGAACGCTGGCCGAGCTCGCGTCGTGGGCGGGCCTGGAATCAGGGGGCGTCCGGGGCGAGATCACGCTGGTCGTGGCTGGCGTCGACCGTGCCGCCGCCAGGGCCGCCGCCCGGCAGTCCGCGCGCGAGGCCCGGCGGGCTGGCCGGCGCCAGGGCGGTCCGGTGGGAGGGATCCCCCCGGACGGGGGTTACGGGGGTCGCCCCCCGGGCTAGCAGCCGCGCCAGCCACCGTCGGCCAGCGGTCTCACTGCCGAACGCGATCGCCAGCGCCAGGCAGGCGAACGGGACCGCCGTCGTCACGTACCGGTAGTCGAACTCGGCCGTCGCGGCCGGCGCCGCGATCAGCACCAGGGACGTGGCCCACGGCAGCATGGCCGCCCCGCCGCCCCGCCGCCACCCCAGCGCCATGCCGAAGAGCCCCGCGAGCAGTATCAGCCCGAAGACCGTGCCTGGCAGGAAGACGTACCGCTGGTAGACGCGGATCAGCTGGGCGAACGGGTCCACGACCGACGTCGCCGGGTTCGCGCCGTCCAGGTACGCCTGCGCGGACGACGGGTAGCCGTCCGCTGCGTGTCCCGGGGCCACGGGCACCGAGTGGTACCCGAACAGGTACTCGTCATAGGTTTCGGCGTTGGGGAAGACCGTCCGCGGCCAGTCGAACGCGCGCCACGTGTCGTCGAGGACCGCCCGCGCGTACGCCAGCGGCTGGCCCTCGATCGCCTTGATCGCGAACTCCTCGGCGAGCTTGTCCGGCAGCGGGCTGAACTTCGGCGCGGGGAAGCGGTCCAGCGGGCTGGCGGACGTCCAGATGTACGCCTGCGCGACCGGCCGCTTGTCCGGCGGCACGGTGGTGCACAGCGACAGCAGGTCCGGCGGCAGGCTGAGCCTGGAGCAGTCGGCGAACGTCATCACCCGTGAGTAGAGGAAAATCCCGGTCGACTCGCTGGTGGTGAACTGGCCGTGCTGCAGGTCGTAGATGCTCGCGTAGCCGAGCAGCGGCGCCACGCCTGCCACGGCGAAGGCAGCGGCGCTCGCCAGCAGCGTCCGCCAGCCCGGGCCGCGCCTGCGGGGCCACAGCGCGATCAGCACGTACAGGCCGAACAGCGGCAGCAGCGGCAGGCCGGTGGCCCGCACTATGGCGGACAGGCCGATCAGCAATCCGGCGCCCGCGCAGCGCAGCCAGGTCAGGCCGGAAGCAGGCCGCAGCGGCGACCACAGCAGCAGCGTGACTGCCGCCATGACCAGGAACAGGAACAGCGTGTCCGACATGATCAGGTGCTCGAGCTGGATCTCGAACCCGTCGTACAGCACCGGCAGCGTCAGCACGACCGCGAGCCACTCGGGCGCGCCGAACCGGTGCCTGGCCAGGGCATAGATCATCACAGCGACCAGCAGGCCCATCAGGTGCTGCGAGACCGTGACGAGCGCGAGGCTGTGAAAGGGCTTGAGCACCCACAGGTACAGCGAGTAGCCCGCGGTCCTGGTGGGATCCAGCCGCAGCGTGACCGCGGTGTCCATGTAGTCCCACGAGTCGTTGAACCAGGACTGCCAGCGATACCCCAGTTCGGCATCCACACGGAGCAGGAACGCCGGCACGAGCGCGACGGCGAAAAGTTTGTTTCTGGTCAGAGCGCTCCGTATGACCGCTTGTGCTGCCCTCAAGCCGTATCCTCCTTGTGCCGGGCAGGGTGCCCTCCAGGCAGGGCGCCCGCCGTACACGGTAGTGGTTCAGCCGGCGCGACTAGCGGCGATAGCTGTGGGTAGCTGCCTAAGAAGTATCGTAGATACACCATGGAGTCCACGTGGAGCTGACCGTCGTCATGCCCTGCCTCAACGAGGCGGAGACCGTGGCCACCTGTGTCCGCAAGGCGGTGCGGTTCATCGCCGACAGCGGGATCAGCGGCGAGGTCGTGGTGGCCGACAACGGCAGCACCGACGGCAGCCAACGGCTCGCCGAGGAAGCGGGTGCCCGTGTCGTCGACGTAAGCGACAAGGGCTACGGCAACGCGCTCATGGGCGGCATCCTGGCCGCGCGCGGCGAGTTCGTGATCATGGGCGACGCCGACGACAGCTACGACTTCAGCGACCTGATGCCGTTCGTGACGGAGCTCCGCAACGGCGCGGACCTGGTGATGGGCAACCGGTTCAAGGGCGGCATCGCCCCGGGCGCGATGCGAAAGCTGCACCGGTACCTGGGCAACCCGCTGCTGTCCTTCGTCGGCAGGCTGTTCTTCCGCAGCCCGATCGGCGACTTCCACTGCGGCCTGCGCGGCTTCAGGAGGGACAGCGCCGTAAAGCTCGGCCTGCAGGCCACCGGCATGGAGTTCGCCAGCGAGATGGTGGTGAAGGCCACCCTCGCGAAGCAGCGGATCACCGAGGTCCCCACGACCCTGGCCAAGGACGGCCGCAGCCGCCCGCCGCACCTGCGCAGCTGGCGGGACGGCTGGCGGCACCTGCGGTTCCTGCTGCTGTTCAGCCCGCGCTGGCTGTTCTTCCTGCCGGGCCTGGTCCTGCTGGTCGCGGGCCTGGCGATCGGGGCGGCCACCGCCGCCGGCCCCGTCACCATCGGCACCGTGACGTTCGACGTCGACACCCTGGTCGTGGCCAGCGCGATGGTCATCATCGGGTTCCAGGCGGTGCTTTTCTGGCTGTTCACCCAGGTTTACGCGGGTTCGGAAGGTTTCCTCCCCGAGGAGCCGAAGGTCCAGCGCCTGCTGGCGAAGCTCTCCCTCGAGCGTGGCCTGCTGGCCGGCGCGGCGATCGGAATCGCCGGCCTCGGCGGGCTGATCTACTCGCTGACCTACTGGCACGCGAACAAGTTCGGCCAGCTCAACTACGAGCACGCGCTGCGGCTGACGGTCCCGTCGGTGACCGCCCTGGTGCTGAGCTGTCAGGTCATCCTCGGCACGTTCTTCCTGTCGATCCTGGGGATCAAGCAGACCAGGCACACGCCGATCGGCGCCGAGACGACGATTAAAGAACGCGACGAGCCCGCGAGTACCCGTAGGCTTTAGGTATGTCCTCCGCCAACCCCAAGCACATCCTGACCGCGCCGGCCTGGCCGTACGCCAACGGCCCGCGGCACATCGGGCACGTATCCGGCTTCGCTATCCCCAGCGACATGTTCAGCCGGTACCAGCGGATGGCGGGCAGCAAGGTGCTGATGGTCTCCGGCACCGACGAGCACGGCACGCCGATCACGGTCCAGGCGGACAAGGAAGGCGTGACGCCCAGGGAGATCGCCGACCGGTACAACACGGTGATCGGCGAGGACCTCACCGCGCTCGGCATGACCTACGACCTGTTCACCCGGACCACGACGCGCAACCACTACGCGGTCGTGCAGGAAATGTTCGCGACCCTGCTGCGCAACGGGTACATCTTCCCGAAGACCACGCTCGGCGCGATCTCGCCGTCCACGGGCCGCACGCTGCCGGACCGCTACATCGAGGGCACCTGCCCGATTTGCGGCTACCCGCGCGCCCGCGGCGACCAGTGCCATAACTGCGGCAACCAGCTGGACCCGACGGACCTGATCAACCCGAGGTCACGGATCAACGGGGAGACCCCGCGGTTCGTGGAGCAGGAGCACTACTTCCTCGACCTGCCCGCGTTCACCGACGTGCTCGGTTCCTGGCTGCAGTCCAAGTCCGGGCAATGGCGGCCGAACGTGCTCAAGTTCTCCCTCAACCTGCTGGACGACCTGCAGCCGAGGGCGATCACCCGGGACCTGGACTGGGGCGTGCCGGTGCCGCTTGACGGCTGGCGGGACCGGCCGGACAAGAAGATCTACGTGTGGTTCGACGCGGTGATCGGCTACCTCTCGGCGTCTGTCGAGTGGGCCCGCCGGTCCGGCGACCCGGACGCGTGGCGCGCCTGGTGGAACAACCCGGATGCCGAGGCCTACTACTTCATGGGGAAGGACAACATCGTCTTCCACGCGGAGATCTGGCCGGCGATGCTGCTCGGCTACGCGGGACTTGGCGCTAAGGGAGGCGTCCCGGGACCGTTCGGAGTGCTGAACTTGCCCACCGAAGTAGTAAGCAGCGAGTACCTGACGATGGAGGGCCGGAAGTTCTCGTCCTCCCGGCACGTGGTGATCTATGTCAGGGACTTCCTGGCCCGCTACGACGTGGACGCGCTGCGCTACTACGTGGCGATCGCCGGGCCGGAAAACCAGGACACGGACTTCACCTGGAGCGAGTTCGTCAGGCGCAACAACGACGAACTGGTCGCCACCTGGGGGAACCTGGTCAACCGCGCGGTCTCCTTCGCGGCGCGGAACATCGGCTCTATCCCGCCCGCCGGCGAGCTGACCGACGCCGATCACGCGCTGCTCGCGACGTCCCGGCAAGCGTTCGCCGTCGTGGGGGAGCACCTGTCCAGCTCGCGCTTCAAGTTCGCGATCACCGAGGCGATGCGCACGGTGGCCGAGGCCAACAAGTACTTCTCCGAGCAGGCGCCGTGGAAGCTGCGCGAGTCCGAC
>JASHXJ010000066.1 GCA_030043595.1 Trebonia sp. | reverse complement strand
ACGCCGGCTCGGTGTCCCCCTGGATGACGATGAGCCGCTGCAGCTCGGCGCGGTACTCCCCTGGCACCTTCTGCCAGACCGGCTCCCCCTTGTGCGCGCCGAACGCGATCCGCCGGTCCTGGTTCTGCTCGGCGAGGAAGACTCCCCACCGGTAATCCTTCATCGGCACGAAATCGAAGTGCGCCCAGCCCTCGCGGCCCACGTTGACCGCCGTCCGCAGGTAGACATCGCGGGTAGCCAGGCTTGGTCCCATTGATCCCCACCACGAGAGGAAATTGGGCTGCCACGATTCGAGCGCCCGCTGCAGGCGGCGGTCCTCCTGCAGGCTCACGTTGTTCGGGATCTTCTCGGCGTAGTCGATCAAACCGATCACACTCGCTTCCGGTCGAAATCTGCCCTCTTGCCGGTCCCGTAGGCGCGCAGCGCGCCGTCGGGACCCGAGGCGTTCGGGCGGTAGAAGATCCAGTTCTGCCACGCGGTCAGCCGGCCGAAGATCTTCGTCTCGACCGTCTCCGGCCCGGCGAACCGGTAGTTCGCCTCCAGGCCCGTCAGCGCGTCCGGCGAGAAGCTGGCCCGCTCCTCGATCGCGATGCGGACCTCCTCGTCCCAGTCGATGTCATCCGGCGCGAAGGTAACCAGGCCAAGCTGGTCGGCGTCGGCGGCGTCCAGCGGCTCCGCTGCCCGCTTTTCCACCGCCTCAAGCGCTCCGGCGTCCCCCAGGTACCGCGTCTGCAGCCGGGTCAGCCCGTTGCCCATCGGCAGCGGGCCCAGGTTCATGCCGCCGACCGTGATCCGGGGGCCATGGGGGGCGGGGGCAACGGAGAGCATGTAGGACCGGTCCGCGGCCAGCGCCAGCTCGAGCAGCGACCCGGCGAAACAGGAACCCGGCTCGACCAGCGCGATCAGCGACCTGCTGGTCACGTCCAGCCGCTTCAGCGTGCGCTTGAGGTACAGGACGATCTCGCTGGCCAGCCAGTCGGTGGCGGCGTGATCGAGCAGCAGCGCGTCGCAGGCAAGCACCAGCTCCGCGTCGCCCTGCGTGCCGAGCACCCAGGTGCCGATCTCGGGCTCGTTGGTGCGCAGGTCCAGGATCAGGTCGTCGAGTTCCCTGGTCATCGCCAGCGTCCAGAACGCGGCGCCGAGCGCGTGCAGATCGTCCAGGCTGATGGCCGCCGTCTCCGGGCCGCGCACCGTGATCTCCGCGACGCCGCGCTCGCGGTCGAGCGCGGCGGAAACGCAGCTGTAGCCGACAGCGCCGCCGGTCCGGGTCTTTTCCAGCGGAGTCAGCTCGATGCCTGGCCAGCCACCGGGCAGGCGAGGGGAAGAGCGGGCAGCCGCCCGGGATCGTTCGGACACTTGTTCATGCCATTGGGCACGCGGGACAGCCTGGTCCACGAGCTTCCATTGCACGGCCTTTTTTCCGCCTATCCCCTCCGACTTGGTGGCGAAGTAGTCGGCGAGATCGCGGCGCACGTGCCGCTTGTCGGTGACACGGGTGAGGCCGCCCGTGCCAGGGAGGACGCCGAGCAGCGGAAGTTCCGGGAGTGAGACAACTGACGAGCGATCATCGATGAGCATGATGTGCTCGCAGGCGAGCGCGAGCTCGTAGCCGCCGCCAGAGGCGGTGCCGTTCAGCGCCGCGATGTAGATCTGGCCGGAGTTCGCGGTCGCGTCCTCGATCCCGTTGCGCGTCTCGTTGGTGAACTTGCAGAAGTTGACCTTCCACGGGTGGCTCGCGGCGGCCAGCATGCGGATGTTCGCCCCCGCGCAGAAGACCCTGTCCTTGCCGCTGGTGATGACCACGGCTTTCACTTCCGGATGCTCGAACCGCAGCCGTTGCACGGCGTCGTAGAGCTCGATGTCCACGCCGAGGTCGTAGGAGTTGAGCTTGAGCTCGTACCCGGGTGTCAGGCCGCCCTGCTCGTCGACGTCCATGGTGAGCGTGGCGACCGGGCCGTCCGCCGTCAGCCGCCAGTGCCGGTACTGGCCGGGACAGGTGCGGAAGTCGACGTGGGGCATGTGCTTATGCTCTACGAAGTTACGATGTTGCGTCAATGCTTCGTAGCATTTACTCCGGGCTATTGAGGCGCTTCCAGTCGCGGCGCGAGTCGGCCAGCCACTGCTCGTGCCGCTCGGCGAACAGCCGCGCGGCCTCGATGCCGGTCCACCTGGGCGGCAGCAGCTCGCGCGGCAGCGCCGGGTCGACCGAAGGGAAGCGGCGCCAGGCGTGCACCAGCTCGAGCTGGCTGGCGAGCACGTCGGCCGGCGTCTGGCCGCGGAACTCGGCGGTGAACTCCGCGTACTGCGCCTCGATCGCGGGCAGGTCCCAGGCCTGGGCGACCATGGCCGTGGTGTCGGTCATGCCGGTCCGTTTCGCGACGAACACGTGCGCCCCGTCCGCCACCCCCGCCTCGCGCAGCACGCGTTCGGCCTCGTGCTGCCTGGCCGGATGCGGACTGATCCACAGGCCCGCGCCGAGTGAGCCGAACCCCGCCCAGGACAGCCGCGTGCGGACGACGTGCCTGGCACGCCGGTCGGACTCGGGGATGCGGACCTGGACGAGAACCCAGCGGCCGTCCCAGACCGCCTCGTGTGCCGGGCCGAAGGAGTAGATGCGTTCGGCACCTTCGGTCAGCAGCCGTGTGGCCGAGGGAGTGAGCCGCCAGCGGGTGCGCCTGCCGATCTTCTCCGGCGTGAGCCAGCCCGCGTTGCTGGTGCGCATCAGCGCCTGCCTGGCCGCCTTCTCCGCGACCCCCAGCCGGCCGAAGGCGGCGAGCACGGCGCTCGTCCACGCCATGCCGTCGCCGGGGAGCACGAGCTCTCCGAGTAGGGTAAGCAGCATCCCGCGCGCGCTCGGCGCGCCGGCCTCATGACGGCGGGATAGTGTCGGGGACGCCGATTCCGCCGCTCGTTCCACTTATGCGCTCCAGTTCGGCATAGCCATGTAGCATAACTGGCTGTTGAGCGCGGCGTCGAGCAGCATGATCAGGTGCCGGTCCTGCTCAGGTCAACCGCGGCTCAGTGCGTGATCGTGCCGAAGGTGACCGTGTCACCCGCCCAGGCGAACGACTGCCACTCGACGTAGCCGCCGGGCGACGTCGCCGCCACCATGTCGTCGCCGCCCTCGTAGACGCCCACGTGGTAGACGTAACTGGTGGGGTCGCTCGAAACGTGGAAGAACACCAGGTCACCGGCCCGGGCCCGGGCCTTGCTGATGCGCCGGAACTGAAGGAACTGGTCTTCGGCCGTGCGCTGGATGCGCACCCCGAAGTGCGCGTAGACATACTGGGTCAGCCCCGAGCAGTCGAAGCCGGACGTCGAGGTCCCCCCGTAGACGTACGGGATGCCCTCCAGGCTCTTCGCGTACGCCGCTGCCCGCTGATCGAAAGACTCAGCGCGCCGGTGCTGCGCCAGCTCGCGGATTGGCCGGTCGATTGACTTCTGCTGACCGGACAGCGCCGCCGCCTGTGCGACGCCCGCCATCGGAACGCTCAGCGCGATCGTCGCCAGCGTCACGCGGGCCAGCCAGTCGCGCCGCATCCCCTAGGCGCCTCCCGATCGCCCGGCATGGACCCGGACATAGGCACAGGACTCCTTTACAGGCATCCAGGCTGCCATCATTAGGCCTTTCTCTCACGTGTTCACAGATTTCGGCATTCATTGGCCGCGCGGCTTTTTCCTTTGCCAGCCGCTCTACTTGGGTACCACTCGCGACATGCCTTTGTCTTGCCATTCGCAATTCTCAGGCTGGCCTTGGGCCGCAGATCACGCGCAGATAACCATGTGCCGCGAGATCGGGAATCCTTCTCAATCACGGTTAAAAACCGCAGGTCAGTGGCCTGAACCTGGTTTCCCCGAGCAGTGGGCGGCTACCCCTGTTACCCTCCGTTCATGTGTGGTAAATCTCACATTAACCGAGGGCTCGCGGTGCCTGCCGGCTATGCCCGAGTCCGTCTCCCCCGACGTCGGGCGGGATCCGGGCGTCGCGAAGTGGGTCGTTCATCGGCCTTGGCCGCAATCGACCGGAAAGCAAGCAGAGTGGCAAATGGATGCCATTCAGGCCTGCCGTCGCGGCCTGGCCGTCCCGGCGACAAAGCCGACAGGAGTGACGGGTGTGAGGGCTCGCGGCCCGCGCGGCGCGCGGGCCGCGGCTTCCAGGGGCGGGTGAGGTGTTTCGTCGTGGACGTAACACTGGCAACAGGCGCAACACCGGCGGCGGGGTCCGGCTGGTGCCGGGGTGTACACTGCCCGTCTTGTGAGCGCTTTCGAAGGAGTCCTGGTGACCGGCGGTGCCGGTTTCGTGGGTGCGACGCTGGTCCGCAGGCTGGTCGCCAGCGGCTGCCGGGTCCGCGTGCTGGACAACCTGAGCACAGGCGACGCCGCGCACCTGGCCGGCGTCGACGCCGAACTCGTCAAGGGCGACATCCGCGACGCCGCCGCGCTTGACGACGCGCTTGCCGGAATGCCCGCGGTCATCCACCTCGCCGCCGCGGGGTCGGTGATCGGCTCCGTGCAGGATCCTGGCACCAATTTCGAGGTCAACGTGCTCGGCACGTTCCGCGTCCTGGACGCCGCGCGCCGGGCCGGCGTCGGGCGCGTCGTGCTCGCTTCCACCGGCGGGGCGCTGATCGGCGACGCCACGCCGCCCGTCGACGAGCGGTCGCTGCCCAAGCCGATCTCCCCGTACGGAGCCAGCAAGCTGGCCGGCGAGGGGTACGCGCACGCCTTCGCCAAGACGTATGGGGTGCGGACCGTCGCGATCCGGTTCGGCAACGTGTACGGGCCGTGGTGCGCCCGCAAGCGCGGCGTGGTCAACGTCTTCTTCGAGTCGATCCACTCCGGCGCGCCGCTGGTCGTCTACGGCGACGGGACCTCGTCGCGCGACTACGTGCACGTGGACGACATCGCCAGCGCGCTGCAGCTCGGGCTGGAGAAGGACGTCCCCGGCGGCACCGTGCTGCACGCCGCGTCGGGGGTCGAGACGACCGTCACCGAGCTCGCGGACCTGTGCCGCAGGGCGGCGGGCGTCCCGGACCACCCGATCGAGTACCGTCCCAAGCGGGCCGGCGAGGTCGGCCGCAACTTCGCCTCCTTCGACCTGGCGCACCAGCTGCTCGGTTACGCGCCGACCGTCACCCGTGAGGTCGGGATCCCGCGGACCTGGCAGTGGTTCCAGGAGGAAGTGTTCCGGGACTGACCGGCCGCCGGGACTGACCGGCCGCCGGGACCGACCAGCCACAGGGACCGGCCGGCCGCCGGGACCGGCCGGCCGCAGGGAGTGGCCGGCCGGGGCTGGCCGGCCCGCGGAC
>JASHXJ010000535.1 GCA_030043595.1 Trebonia sp. | reverse complement strand
ACGTACGTCGGGCAGCGGCCCCGCCCGCGTGACGAGCTCGGCCAGCGATGGCCCGGCCACGAACGCCGTCGCGAGCCAGGGCGGGCTGTCGTCAGGCCCGGCACCGACGACGGGCGCGGTATAGACGCCGCTGACGGCTTCGGCCGCCGCCACCTCGCGCCGGAACCGCGCCATGAAATCAGGATCGCGGGCCAGTTCCGGGTGGACGATCTTCACGGCGACCGTCCGGCCCGCCGGCGAGGTGCCCAGGTAAACGCGTCCCATCCCGCCGGCGCCCAGCCGTGCATGCAGACGGAACGGGCCGACCTGCCGCGGGTCGTCCGCCGCCAGAGGCTCCATGGGAAGCTACCTTATCGGCCTGGCCGCCGGTACCCTCCTGGCACAACAAATGGCCGCCGTCCCTGGCCCCCAGCCCAGTACCTACGGACTGCCGCGGCAGCTACCGTTACAGCGATGGAGACGCGAACCACCGCCGTGCGCGGTGCCGCGTTCGCCACCGGCTTGATCATCGCCGCCCAGTTCATCCTGCAGCTCGACTTCAGCATCGTGAACGTGGCGCTGCCCACCATCCAGCGGGAGCTGGGCATGGCGCCGGCTGAGCTTCAGTGGATCGTCACCGGGTACTCGCTCACGTTCGGCTCGCTGCTGCTGGCCGGCGGCCGGCTCGCCGATCTGCTCGGCCGCCGCAGGCTGCTCGTCGTGGGCCTGGTCCTGTTCGCGGTCGCCTCGCTGGCCGCCGGCCTCGCGCAGTGGCCGGTCATGCTGATCATCGCGCGGATGGTGCAGGGCGCGGCCGGCGCGATGGTATCCCCGGCCGCCCTGTCGCTGCTCACCACCGGCAGCCCCGACGGGCCGGCTCGGCACCGGGCGCTGTCGCTGTGGCAGGCGGCCACCGCCTCCGGCGCGACCACCGGGATCATCGCCGGCGGCCTGCTCACCCAGTACCTCGGCTGGCGTGCCATCTTCCTTGTCAACCCGCCGCTGATCGCGCTCATGCTGGCGTTCGTCCCCCGGCTGCCGGCCAGCGCCGGGGAAGGCCGGGGCCGCATCGACGTCCGCGGCGCCACGCTGGTCACCGGGGCCATCGCGGCACTCATCTACGGGCTCACCCAGGGCCAGCAGCACGGGTTCACCTCGCCGGGCAGCCTCGCCGCTCTCGTCGCCGCTGGTCTGCTGGCACTTCTTTTCGTTTATACCGAACGGACCGTCGCGGCTCCCATGCTCCCGCCGTCTCTGCTCTCGGACGGGACCCGCCGGACGGCGGTCGCCGTGATGCTGCTCGTCGGCGCGGTGCTGTCTGGGTACGTGTACTTTGTCTCGCTGTACTTGCAGCACGTGCACCGGTTCTCCCCGGTCGAGGCGGGGCTGGCGCTCCTGCCCGCTACCCTCACCGTCGTGCTCACGTCCACGCTGGGCACGCGCCGGCTGCTGAGCCGGTTCTCCGTCAAGCAGGTACTGCTCGCAGGGCTCACCTGCATGACCCTCGGACAGCTATGGCTCTCCCGGATCACCGAAAGTTCCGGCTACCCGGCCGCCGTGCTCCCCGGCATTGTGCTGACCGCCCTGAGCATCGGCGTCACGCTGCCTACCGCGTCGATCGCGATCACCAGCGGCGTGCACGGCCGCGACCAGGGCATCGCCGGCGCCATGTTCACCACCGGCCAGCAGACCGGTGCGGCGGTCGGCCTGGCGATCCTGGCCACCGCCGCGGCGGCGCGTTCCGCGCACGCCTCCGGTGCCCTGGTGCCGGGGTACCGGCTCTCCTACCTGATCGGCGCGGGGATGGCCGTGCTCGCCATCGTCCTGGCCGCGACCGGCATCCGGTCGGGCACCCGGCGCAGGGACAAGGGCGCCAGCGCCGGCGCGGAAGTCATGAGCACGCGTGCGGAGACTGCGCTGGACCCGGATGCGCCGTGAACACCACGCGGTGCCCCGCGGGCTGCGGGCGGACCGCCTCGGCTGTAAGCCCGTGCCGCAACGCGTGCACCGCGCTCGCCCCCGTCCTGCGCGTCCCCCGATCCCGTCACCGCGTTGACGCGGCGACGGTACGGGCGGTTCAGGCAGGGGCTGGGGTTACTTGAAGAACCGCAGCAGCTCGGAGTTGACCTCCTCGGCGTGGGTCCAGCACAGGCCGTGCGGCGCGCCCTCCACCGGTACGTACTCACTGCCCTTGATGAGCTCGTGGGTGCGCGGCCCGCAGGCCTCGATGGGCAGCACGCGGTCCTCGGTGCCGTGCATGACCAGGACCGGGATGTCGATCTTCGGCAGGTCGGCGCGGAAGTCCGTGTGCCACGACGGGACGCAGGCGATGGTGCCGGCCGGGGACGCGCCCACGGCCTGGTTCCATGAGTCCTGGACGCACTCGGCGCTGACCCTCTTGCCGAGCGTCTTGTCGGTGTTGTAGAAGTTCTTGTTCCACTCGGTGAAGAAGGCGAACCGGTCGTGGATGAGCGCCCCCTCGATCTCGTCGAAGACCTCCTGCGGGACGCCGGTCGGTGTCTGCGAGGTCTTGAGGAGGTAGGGCGGCACGCCGGAGACGATCGCGGCCTTCCTGACCCGCTGCGTCCCGTACGTCCCGAGGTAGCGGGCGATCTCGCCGCCGCCCATCGAATGGCCGGCCATGTCGAAGTCCCACAGGTCCAGGGTCGTGACGAGCTTGTGCAGGTCGGCCGCGAACGTGTCGTAGTCATAGCCGGTGCTCGGCTGGCTCGACTTGCCGAAGCCACGGCGGTCGTAGGTGATGACCCGGTGCCCGTCGGCGATCAGGGCTCGTTCCTGACGCTCCCAGGCCCTGCCGCTCAGTGGGAACCCGTGAATGAGGACCACCGGCCTGCCTGCGCCGTGGTCCTCGTAGTACAGCTCGATCGGCATCGAGTTCTCTTCGCCGACATTGACGAACGGCATGAATGCCTCCTTGGACTTTCTGTGTCTCTACAGACTCTCTTCTTCTCTCCCCTTTCAGCACGTTATGTAATCGCAATGTTGCGCAGAGTCTGTACCGGAAGTTCACCAAAGCTTGGCATCCCAGCGGGTTCGCCCGTCGTTAGGCTGTGCCCATGGCCGCACTGCACAAACGGGTCAAAGAACACGAGTCCCACCACGAACTCGACATCAACCCGGTGTACTTCCGGGAGAAGAGCTGCGAGATCCCGAGGTACCGGCTGCCGGAGCACGGCGTGCTGCCGCGCACGGCACTGCAGGTCGTCAGGGACGAGCTCATCCTCGACGGCAACGCCAGGCTGAACCTGGCCACGTTCGTCACCACCTGGATGGAGCCCGAGGCCGAAGAGCTGATGGCCGAGTGCTCCCCCAAGAACATGATCGACAAGGACGAGTACCCGCAGACCGCCGAACTCGAGAAGCGCTGCGTGAACATCCTCGGCAACCTCTGGAACGCGCCGCCAGGCGGTGAGGCGATCGGCTGCTCAACCACGGGATCCAGCGAGGCGTGCATGCTCGGCGGGATGGCGCTGCTGTGGCGGTGGCGTGCGCGGCGGCGGGCCGCGGGCCTGCCGGCCGACCGCCCGAACCTCGTCATGGGCGCCAACGTCCAGGTCTGCTGGGAGAAGTTCTGCAGGTACTGGGATGTCGAGCCGCGGTATGTCCCGCTGGTGCCGGGGAGGTATCACCTGGGTGCCACCGAGGCGGTCTCGCTCTGCGATGACAGCACGATCGGCGTGGTCGTCATCCTGGGCTCCACGATGGACGGCAGCTACGAGCCCGTGGACGGGGTTAACTCCGCGCTCGACCGGCTGCAGGCCGATATGGGCATCGATGTGCCGATCCACGTGGACGGCGCCTCCGGCGGGTTCGTCGCGCCGTTCCTGCAGCCGGACCTGGAGTGGGACTTCCGGGTGCCGCGGGTCGCGTCGATCAACACCTCAGGGCACAAGTTCGGGCTGGTCTACCCGGGCGTGGGCTGGATCGTCTGGCGGGACGCTGACTGCCTGCCCGAGGACCTGATCTTCAAGGTCAACTACCTGGGCGGGGAGATGCCCACGTTCGCGCTGAACTTCTCCCGGCCAGGCGCGCAGGTCGCCGCGCAGTATTTCAACTTCCTGCGGCTCGGCTACTCCGGCTACCGGAACGTTCAGCAGACCTGCCAGGACATCGCGCTGTACCTGTCGGGCGAGGTCGCCAAGCTCGGGCCGTTCGAGCTGCTAACCGACGGCAGCGAGCTGCCCGTGTTCGCCTTCAAGCTGCGCGACGACATCAGCGGGTACTCGGTGTACGACATCTCGGAACGGCTGCGGATGCGCGGCTGGCAGGTGCCGGCCTACACGTTCCCTGAGAACCTCACCGACATGGCCGTGATGCGGATCGTGGTGCGCAACGGGTTCAGCATGGACCTGGCGAACCTGCTCCTTGACGACCTGCGGCTGCACCTGCGGATCCTGGAGCACCACCCGCAGACGCAGATGCCGCCGGAGTTGCAGGCCAAGCGCCAGTCGTTCGCGCACTGACCCAACGCGCCCCCGGGAATTTCGTGTGCACAGCGGTTGACTACCGCTGCCTCCCGAGAAACGGTGACGGAAAGGCACCATGATGGCCCAAGGAGGTAAGCCGTGCTGTCGAGGGAGGACAACGAGATCCTGACCCGGGTGGGTCCCGGGACGCCGATGGGCGACCTGCTGCGCCGGTACTGGATCCCGGCCTGCCTGTCGTCGGAGATTCTCGAGCCGGACGGAGCGCCGGTCCGGGTACGGCTGCTCGGCGAGGACCTGGTCGCGTTCCGGGACACGTCCGGGCAGGTGGGCCTCATCGAGGAGCAGTGCCCGCACCGCGGCGCCTCGCTGTTCTATGGGCGGAACGAGCAGTGCGGGCTGCGCTGCACCTACCACGGCTGGAAGTTCGACGTCACCGGCCAGTGCGTGGATCAGCGCAGCGAGCTGCACCCGTTCGCGCACCGGATCAAGATCACCTCGTACCCGATCCGCGAGTCCGGCGGCATCGTCTGGACGTACATGGGACCCGTGGAGAGCATGACGCCGTTCCGTGACTTCGGCACGGACTCGCTCCCGGCTGAGCTCGCCGGGGCGAACAAGGAGGTCATCTACTGCAACTGGGTGTAGTCCATGGACGGTGACCTGGACACCGCGCACATCTCCAACCTGCACCAGTTCGACTCCATCGACGACGTGCCCGACGACGGGACCGACAAGCCGGGTTACCCGTCGGGGTACATGTCGATGAGGTTCTGGCGGCACGACCCGCGCGCGGTCATCGAGGTGGACGACACGTGGCACGGGTTCCGCTACGCCGGCATCCGCACCACGCCGAACGGGTACAGGCACGCGCGGATCACGGCGTACATCTTCCCGTCGAGCACGATCATCGCGCAGATCCCGTTCAGCACCCGGCAGATCTTCGTGGTGCCCGTCGACGACTACACGACCTACCGGTACAACTTCACCACCCAGCCGCCGCAGAACCCGCGCGGCCTCGGCGGCCCGCTGTTCTTCACCTACGAGAAGTACCCGTTCACGATGATGCAGCCGAACGGCGTCGTGCCCCGCGTGCACACCCGGGAGAACGACTACAACATCGACCGGGTCGCCCAGAAAGGGACCTCCTACAGCGGGATTGTCGACTTCCGCAGCCAGGACGCGATGGCGACGGAGACTGCCGGGCCGATCTTCGACCGGACTCGCGAGCACCTGGGCTCGACCGACGTGGCGCTGATCCGGATGCACCGGCTGCTGCTGCGGGCCGCCAAGGGCCTGGCGCGCGGCGAGCAGCCGCCCGCGCTCGGCGGCGGTGGCGACTTCCGCTCCATCCGCGGCGCCGAGAAGATCCTCGCCGACGGCGAGGACTGGCGGCTGCTTGGCACCGACGCGGACCCGATCGTGGCAGAAGCCCTCCTTGCCCGCAAGGAGCAGCCGGTGCGGTGAGATCCTAGAGGCATGACCTCACCGCAGCCCGGCCTGACGGCCAGCGGCGCGCTCGATGTCCGGCCCCCGCGGACGCAAGGCTCCGGCGCCGATCCGGATTCTGCGGCGTCGGCGGCCATCTGCAAGGTCACGCCGACCAACTGCCAGGCACGGACGCGGCTGTACCGGAACGGGGTGCTCGTGTCCCAGGGCTTCCCCGTCGCCGAGATCAGCGACCACCTGGCCGACGGGTCGGTCACCGTCTGGCTCGACCTGCGCGACCCGGACCACGAGGACCTCGCGGTGCTGCGCGACGAGTTCGGCCTGCACCCGATGGCGATCGAGGACGCGGTGTTCGAGCGGGAGCGCCCCAAGCTCGACAGGTACCACAGTCACCTGTTCCTGACCATGTACGCGGCACGGCTGGACTCGGCCACCGGCGAGCTCGCGACCAGCGAGCTCGCCGCGTTCGTCACGCCGCAGGCGCTGATCACCGTCCGCAAGGACGACGGGCTCGACATCGGAAAGGTCGTCGAGCGCTGGGACGCCAGCCCCGACCTGGCGCGGTGCGGTGTGGGATACCTGCTGTACGGCCTGCTCGACTACATCGTCGACGGCCACTTCGAGACCGTGCAGAGCCTGGATGACGCGGTCGACGACCTCGAGGACGACCTGTTCGCCGACACGCCGCGGAACGTGCGCGTGCAGCGGCGCAGTTTCGAGCTGCGCAAGAGCCTGGTCCTGCTGCGCCGCGTTGTGATCCCGATGCGCGAGGTCGTGAACGCCGTGATGCGCCGCGATCTGCACGTCGTCGGCGAGGAGCTGATGCCCTACTACCAGGACGTGTACGACCATGTGCTGCGCGCCGCCGAGTGGACGGACACACTGCGCGACCTGGTGACGACCATCCTCGAGACGAACCTGACCATCCAGGGCAACCGGATGAACATCATCACCAAGAAGGTGACGAGCTGGGCGGCAATCATCGCGGTCCCCACGTTCATCACCGGTTTCTACGGGATGAACGTGCCCTATCCCGGCTTCAGCAACCATCTCGGCTTCATCGCCTCGTGCGCCATCATGGTCCTGGCCGGCCTGATCCTTTATTTCGTCTTCCGCCGCAAGGACTGGCTGTAATCGCGCGCTGTGGTAATGCGATCCAGGCGCCATTAGCATCACCTATATGGCGGAGGGCAACCCTAGGCGTGCCGTGTGAGCTGGCTTAGGTCTGCCCGGACCATCGAGGGTCAGCTGGTCGATGTCGAAATCGCCTCGGGGCTGATTGCACAGGTTATCCCGGCGACCGGTGAGTGCGCGGCTGGAGACACTGACCTGGACGGGCACGTGCTTATGCCGTCGTTTGTGGAGCCGCACGCGCATATGGACAAGGCGCTGACCGCGTCCCGCACCCGGAACGTCACAGGCGACCTGGCCGGGGCGATCGAAGCGATGCGGATTATCGAGCCGGAGATGACGTGCGCGGACATCGCCGCACGCGCGGAGGCGGCGATCCGGATATACCTGGCACAGGGTACGACCAGCGTTCGAACGCACGTCAATGTCGGCGGCATGATGGGCCTGCGCGGCGTCGCCGCGCTCACCGGCGTGCGAGAGCGCTGGCGCGGGCTCGTCGATCTGCAGGTGGTGGCGCTCGTCTCCACTCCCCTCGACGGGCCAGGCGGCCGCGACCTGCGGCAGGCACTGAGGGAGGGTGCCGACGTCGCCGGCGGCTGCCCTCACCTGGACCCAGATCCCGACCGCGCGGTAGCGATCTGCCTGGACATCGCAGCCGAGTTCGGCGTGCCACTGGACCTGCATACGGATGAGACCCTCGACCCGAGCGTGCTGACCCTCGCGACCCTCGCCGACCTGGTATCGCGCACTGGCTTCCCATGCCAGGTGACGGCCAGCCATTGCGTGAGCCTGGCGGTGCAGGAGCCTGCCGTGCAGCGGCGGATATGCGAGCAGGTAGCCCAAGCGCGGATAGCAGTCGTCGCCCTCCCGCAGACCAACCTTTTCCTGCAGGGACGTGACCACCCCGTCGCGACCCCCCGGGGTCTTACGGCCATCGGATCCCTGCGCGCCGCGGGTGTGACGGTCGCGGCGGGAGGGGACAACCTCCGCGATCCGTTCAATCCAGTGGGTCGTGGTGACGCGCTGCAGGTCGCGGCGTTGATGGTGACCTGCGGGCATCTCAGCCCGGCAGAGGCGCTTGACTCCGTGAGCACGGCGCCTCGCACCGCGCTCGGCCTGCCGCCAGTGCAGATCGCGCCAGGAGCGCCTGCCCACCTAGTCGCCGTGCCAGCCGAAGACGCGCTGGATGCGATCGGGGCGGCTAGCGCGCAGCGCACGGTATGGCGGTCCGGCCGGGTGGTGGCCCGTACCGCGGTTCACTCAGAAATCGCCGCGCCCGCCTGACGCGGCACTTTCAGGTCAGCATGCGGTCCCGGCCGCCGTAATCTCGTGGCTGACCGGGGTGCCTGTCAGGAAGTGCTCGCGCACCTCGGGGGACGAGATGGTAGCCGCCTTGCTGGTCAAGGTGTGCAGGGCACGGGCGAGCCACTCGGCGGCTTCGGCTTCCGCCCCCGCCGCACGCAGAACCTTGTAGCGAGTCAGGTAAACCTCTTCGGACCGGAGCGCGGGCAGCGTGCCCGCGGCGGCGAGCCGCTCTACCGCCTGCGCACTCCCGGTCAGCGCGTCTGCGACGCGGCCGAGACCAAGGTCGGCGAGTGCCCGCAGGGAGAGGGCTGCGACCTCGCTGCGCTGGAAACCGGTCAGTCGGCATTCCGCGACGGTCTCGTCAAACAGCCGGTGAGCGCGCGAGATGTCGCGGTGCGGGTACGACGGATGCATGACCAGCTCGCCGAGGTAGTTCCGGAGGATGGGAAGTATCGCGTGATGGCGCGTCTTCTCCAGTCGCTCCCAGCCGGCCATGATGGCCTCTTCGGCCGCGTCGATCCGGCCCCATTCCAGGTAGCACTTTCCGAGCAGGCCCAGGTTGTAGCCTTGGAAGGTGGTGAGATCGGCATGGGCCCGCAGCGGCACGAGCGCCGCGAGCAGGACATCCTCGGCCTCTGTAAACCGGCCTGTCTCGGTGAGCAGCTGCCCCAGGAAGTTCGAAATCATGGCGTACTGGTCCCAGGCGCGCAGCGCGCGGAGCTCTGCCACTGCCTGCCGTAGCGAGGACTCAGCCTCCCCGAAGTGCCCGGCATCGTAGGCCGCGACGCCGATCAGCCCGGGTATCCGGGCGCGGTGCACCCGGACGAGCGGAAGATCGGCCGCCGGTGCGCTGCCGCAGGTGCGGGCGAAGGCGAGTGCCTCATGCAGGACGGAGACTCCGCGGTCCATGTTCAAGCCGATGGAGTGGTGCCCGAGATCGGCTAGCGCCTCGAGTTCCGCGAGTACGTTCCCGGATTGACCGGCCAGTTCCGCCGCCTTGGTGAAGACCGAGACCGCGTCCCGCAGGCCATCGACGGCCAGCAGGTACCTGCCGTACGCACAGGCGGCCAGCGCTTGCAGCGCGGCATCACCGGACCGCTCCGCGGCTTTCAGCGCCATGTCCACGAGCGCGCTGATCTGCTGCGGCGGCGTCGTGCTATTCCACCAGAGTTCGGTGGCGACAAGGTAGAGGTGGCTGAGGCGGACCGTCAGCGCGTCTCCCGGCGTGCAGGTGTAAAGCGCCCGCTCGCAGTAACGCGCGGGAGCTTCGCGATCGCCGCGCCGGTAAGCCGATACTCCGGCCAGGAACAGGCGCTCGGGATTCACTGCTCGTCCTGGGCTGCCGTGCGCATCGCCGCTGCCTCAGTCAGCAGCCACTGCCCGGGAACAAGATCTGTGTTCCCCTGCGCCGCGGTCGCCGCGGCGGTCAGGGCCGCCTGGGCGCCCGGCCTGTCGCCGTCTGCCATCGCGGCGGCTGCGACGGCGAGCTGTTCGCTTGCGTCGATGTCAGCACCCCCGGCACGGCGGAAAGCCTCCACCGCGCTATGCGCTGCGGTCCTGGCGGCGTCGTAATTTCCCGACATCCAGTACGCCCAGGCGAGGTTGTAGAAGCACAATCCCTCGGCTCGGGGAGTTTCTGCCCCGGCGCTGTCGTCCTTGGCCCGATTCAGCAGTTCTACCGCGTCATCGATCCGTTTCTGCGCGAGCAATGCGATCCCCTGAACGTTGCGTGCGTACCCGAGCGCCTCGGGAACACTGGCTTCCTCGTAGGCCGCGACCGCCTCGCCGGCTGTGCGGTATGCCTCATCCCAGCGGCCGAGCACGATGTAGGCGGCGCTGCTGGCGTCCCTGGCGCGGGCGCGAATCAGCGCTTCCCCGGTCTCGTCGGCTAGCCGTCCGAGCTGATCAGCGACGGCCAGCGCCTCGGGCAGCTCTTCGAGATAGGTGTGCGACAGGCTCAGGCAGAGCAGGGAATGCGCCTGGTGCTCCGGCTCCCCTAGCTGCGCGGCGACATCGGCTGCCCGCGCCAGGATACTGATTGCCTCGCGGAGGCGGCGCAGATACCGCAGCACGTCGCCGAGGGAGAACAGCGCACGTCCCAGGTGGGGCAGGTCTCCTAGGCGTTCGGCCAGGGCGACAGCCTGCTGAAGCGGTTCGACGGCCTCTTCGTGCGGGCCGCCAAGCTGTCTTGCCATGCCGTAGCAAATCAGATCCGCCAGGATCGCGGCGTCGTCGTTCAGGTGGCCTTGCAGTGCGAAATGCATGCCGATGACTTCGCGGCTTGACCCTTGCAGAGTCAGGAATTCTCCGATGTCATCGAGGATGAACGCGCAGGCGTCATAGTCCTCGGCACGCAGCCTGTGCTCGAAGGCGAGTCGATGATTCCCGACATCGGCGACTGCGCGCCATGGCGGCAGGGTGCGCTCGTGCTCAAACCATGCCGCCACGCGGCGCTCAAGGACCCGGCGACTGAACGCCCCGGTTGTCGGCAGTGCCGAGTAGGCAATGTCGGCATCCAGCGGATGCAGCACGAACTCCCGCGTGGGACGGTCGACGGAGACCATATACACGTGCGCTAGCTGGCTGAGCGCTCTGGCCGCGTCCATCCCTGGGGCAAGCGGCCGGATCACCCACTCGACCGCCTGTCGGGTCACCGGGATGCCGAAGACGGCGAGCACGTCCATCGTCATGCGGGCTTCCTCGTCCAGGCGGCGGTACCTGGCGTGCGCGAGCTGGTCGACGACGTTCCCCCGGGCCGTGAAGTCCTTGAGCACGTCGTCCAGGGTCGGCAGCGTGAGGTCGTCGTCCGCCAGCGCGCCCACGGTCAGTTCGAGCGCTCGGGGAACACCATGCAGCCGCCTGGCCGCCAGCTCCAGATCCGCGATGGGCGCGTCAAGCAGTCCGGCATCGCCACCGCGGTCGAGTTCGCGCAGCAGCGCCACGCTTTCCGCCACTGGCAGCCCCTCCCTCAGGTGCAATCGCGCTTCCATGCGGCGCAGCGCCGGATCGAGAGCCACCGGTACCTGGCTGGTAACGAGCAACCGCGGTCCCCGCGATGCCCGGAACACCACATCGAAGAAAACTTCAAGATCAGGGCCAGCGGGCTGCCCGTCATCACTCAGCTGGTCTTCGATATTGTCCAGGAGGATGATGTTCAGCCTCTCGCCGAGCACCTCGAAAAGGCTGATGAGCTTTTCACGCGGTTCACGGAAACTGCCCCATACCGCGTCAAGTGCTTCCTTCTGTTCCGGATCGGCCAGCTCCGCGCAGGTGAAGAAGATCCGCTCGACGGTGATGGCACCGCCGGTGCGCGTGCTCAGGTTCACGATCCCGTGGTAGCCACTGCCGCCGTTGGCGAGGGTCTCGATGACCTTCGCCGCGAGCGAGCTCTTGCCGATACCCCTGCGTCCGAACACGGTGATCATCCGGGTAGCAGGATCGGCGAGCCAATTCAGGATCTGTTCGCGTTCCTCGTGGCGGTCCTTGAACATCTCCAGACCGTAGCTCACTGGTGTCCCAACAACTCGGCAACGCTCCGGTGAACTAGCGATCACTAACGATGTCCTTCCGTTGTCAGCTGGCGATATCTTTAGCCTATTGCCAGCCTGGTGGCAGGTCCAGGGAACGGGCGGATCCTCATTGGAAGTCAGGCAGCCGATGGTCAGCCAGCGTGATCAAGAGAAAGGATTGGCGTTCATAAGGGACCGGGCCTTTCTCGTTCTCGGCTCAGCGACCGTCGTCGGCATCGCGCTAGTCGGCACTGGCTGGGTTATCGAGGGGGCGGCATATGTGCCGGGGCTGCTCATGCAACTCGGGTCGTCGCTGATGCTGCTGGTGCCGCTGGCGATACTGGGCTTCATGCTTGAAGGCCGACTCCGGCGTACCGAAGAGCAGGTTCGCGCCACGGCGGAGCAGCTGGAGACGCTCACGACGGTCACCAGAGAGCGGCTTGCGGCGAACCGGCGTCAGCGTGATCAGATGTTCGACACCGCGAAGAGGGTTCCCAGCCAGGGCAGGATCCGTGCGCTGCTGGCCGACGCGGCGGATATCGGGGCGATTGACGGCTCTGGCCCCCGGGTCCAGGTGCCTGGGACGGAACTGCGCGTGCGCTTCCGGCCGCAGGACGGCGATGTCCTGACCGTGGTGGAGGAGGCTGACGGAACCCCGCTCGCGCAGCTGCCATGGACTGCCGGCGAGGCAGCGGATGGCTTCGCCCAGCAGCTGGCGGGAGTTCTCAGGAAGCTGGACCGTTACCCTGGAGACGGCGCTTTCGATCCGACACGAATCCTCCAGCACCTGCTCGAAATGGTGCGGCTCGGTGTTGAGTCGAGCACTGGGGAGCATCCCCGTGATCTCGGGCACCTCATCGAGGTTCCCAACGAGCAGTGGGCGATCAGCAGCGAGGGGCTGTATTCACTGCAGCAGCACTATCACATTCCGGCCCAGCGCATAACGGGGTCCCACGATGACTGGCCTCGCCACATGCGGTCGCTGGCGTGGGTTGACGAGGCGGCCTTCGACGAGGCTTACCTCATAGCCAGGCAGCTGCTCCGGCACACGTAACGGGTACCCCAGCCCGAATAACGCACATGCTCGCGGCTTTGCCGCTAACTAACAGGCATTGCAGTTAGCCCTGCCGTGCTAATGACGCGCTGGTCCTATCTGGCTCGTTCCGGGTGTCGTCTGGGTTGCGACAAAACACGGCGGATCGGATAATGAGCGGCACGAACGGCGCATGTCCGTGAACGTCACCGAAGCTCAGGTCCACGACGGCGGAGCCGTGGGGAGGTGTGGTGAGCGAGGAATTCCAGGCGGGTTCGCTGCTGGCGGGCTACCGTCTGGAGGAACAGGTCGGGGCGGGCGGGATGGCACGAGTCTTCCGGGCCCGCGACGTGCGACTGGACCGGCTTGTGGCGCTGAAGATCCTCGATCCGGCGCGGGCGTCGGACTCCTCGTTCCGGCAGCGGTTCATCGCCGAGTCGCGGGCGGCGGCGAGGGTGGACGACCCGCACATCATCCCCGTGTACGAGGCCGACGAGGCCAACGGGGTGCTGTTCATCGCGATGCGCTTCGTCAGGGGCGGTGACCTGCGGGGCGTCCTGGAGCGGGAAGGCCCGCTGCCGGCGGCGCGGGCCGCTGAGTTCATCTCGCCGGTGGCCTCGGCGCTGGACGCCGCGCACGCCGCTGGCCTGGTGCACCGGGACGTGAAGCCGGGGAACATCCTGGTGGACGCGCGGGCCGGCCGGCCCGACCACGTGTACCTGTCCGACTTCGGGATAGCCAAGGCCGCGCTGTCGTCGGTGAGCCTGACCGAGCCCGGGCTCATGATAGGCACCCCGGATTATTCGGCGCCGGAACAGATCGGCGGCCTTGCCGTTGACGGGCGCGCCGACCAGTACGCGCTGGCATGCGTCACATTCCGGCTGCTGGCGGGCGCGGCGCCGTTCGAGCGAGACTCCGTGTGGGCGGTGATGGCGGCGCACCTGAACAGCGCGCCGCCGTCACTGGCGGCGCGCCGGCCGGACCTGCCGGGTGCCGTCGATGAGGTCCTGGCCACGGGGATGGCCAAGACACCGGACCAGCGGTACGAGTCCTGCGGGGACTTCGCGGACGCGCTGCGGGAAGCGCTCGGCGTGACAGCGTACCGCGCAGGCAGGGCCGCCACCGTGCTGGCTCCCCCGCGGCCCCGCGCCACCCCGCCGGCCCAGAGTCCCCCGCCGGCCCAGAGTCCCCCGCCGGAACCCGCCGAGGACGCGACGCCAGCAGCCCTGTCTGGTCCGCCTGGCACCATGACCATCGGTACGCCAAGCGGCGTCGCGGAGATGGCCGCCGCGGCCGTGGTGACCGGACCCGACAGCCCGGGCGTCGTGGCCGATGAACAGGACCGGGCCGAGGCAGCGAGCGAGCCCGGCGGCTG
>JASHXJ010000534.1 GCA_030043595.1 Trebonia sp. | reverse complement strand
GCCCCGGGCAGGCCCGCGCCAGCGGGCCGAGGATGTCGTCGCCGGCCAGGCAGGCCGAGACAGCGACGGGGTCCGCGTCCAGGTCGAGCAGGCGCCGGCACCGCTGCACCGCGGCGGTGACGTCACGCAGGTCGTCGAGCTCGAGATCGCACTCCACGAAGCTCGCCGCGGGAGCCGGGCGCAGCGAGAGGATGCCGGGACCGTTCGGGAGAGCGATTGTCCTCCGGTACCCGCCGGCCGTCACCTCTTCCACCCCGGGAATGGCGCGCGCGGCCAGGAAGCCGAACATCCGGTCCAGATCGATCGGCGGCCGGTAGGGCAGGCGCAGGCGTATCACGCCCGGCGGCGACGGCGCGGCGTGCTTCGCCGCGCGTTCGCGCAGCCGGGTGGGCGGCGTGTCGAAGACCTCGAGCATCGTCGCGTTGAACTGGCGGATGCTGGCGAAGCCGGCCGCGAACGCGATGTCGCCCATCGGCAGCCTCGTCGTCTCGACGAGAATCCGCGCCGTCTGTGCCCGCCCCGCCCGCGCGAGCGCGAGCGGGCCGGCGCCCAGCTCGGACATCAGCAGGCGGCGGACCTGGCGCTGCTCGTAGCCCAGCTGGCTGGCCAGGCCGCCGACCCCGTCGCGGTCCACGATGCCGTCGGCGATCAGCCGCATCGCGCGGGCGGTGACGTCCGCGCGGACGTTCCACTCCGGCGAGCCAGCGGAAGCGTCGGGGCGGCAGCGCTTGCAGGCGCGGAATCCGGACTCCTGCGCGGCCGCGGCCGTGGTGTAGAAGCGGACGTTCTCGCGTTTGGGCGTGATAGCGGGGCAGGACGGGCGGCAGTAGATGCCAGTCGTGGTGACCGCGGTGAAGAAGACCCCGTCAAACCGGGCGTCCTTGCTGGCCGCGGCCTGGTAACGCTGCTCGTCGTCCATCACGGGTTCCACTGTGCCACCCGTCGCGGCCCGACACTAGCGGAAAACGGACATCGACAACCGCCTTGGGCCGGCCACCCGGGTATGCGACGCTAGCGGTGGTTGTCTTTCCCCCTTGGAGGTCACTGATGCGGTTTGCTCTGCCCTGGGGCCGGCTCGCGGTCGGCGGCATGGCGGCGGTCGCCCTGACCGTGGGGATGGCGCAAGGCGTGGCCGCGCAGCCTGCCGCCCGCCAGGGGTTCCGCCTGCCGGACATCAGGCACGTCTGGGTCATCGACCTGGAGAACGAGGGGTACGTGCAGAGCTTCGGGGATCCGGCGGCAGATCCCTACCTGGCCCGGACGCTGCCGGGTGAGGGCGCGCTGCTGACGAACTACTTCGCGATCGGGCACAACAGCGCGGACAACTACATCGCCCAGGTCTCCGGCCAGGCGCCCAACATCCTCACCCAGGAGGACTGCCCGGTCTGGGTGCCGCTGCCCGACGTCACCGTGCCCCCCTACGGTCAGGTGCTGGCGCCGCAAGGCGGGTGCGTCTATCCCAAGTCCGTCCCGACGCTCGGCAACCAGCTGTCGGCCGCCGGGGACAGCCGGAAGGCCTACCTGGAGGACATGGGGAACGACCCGGCACGCGACCGGACGGTCGCCACGGCCCAGGGCCCGGCGTGCGGGCACCCGGCCACCTGGGGGACCGACCATACGGAAAACGCGACCAAGACCGACCAGTACGCGACGCGGCATGAGGGGTTCATGTTCTTCGAGTCGGTGACAGGCAGCGTCGCGTACTGCGCCGCGCACATCCTGTCGCTGCGGCCGCTGCCGTCCGACCTGTCCGCGGCGGCGAAGACCCCGGCCTTCTCGCTGATCATCCCCAACATGTGCGACGACGGGCACGACGTGCCGTGCGTGACCGGCCAGCCCGGCGGACTGCCGCAGATCGACAAGTTCCTCGCCCAGTGGGTGCCGGCGATCATGGCGTCGGCCGCCTACAAGCACGGCGGGCTGATCCTCATCACGTTCGACGAGGGTGCCACCGACGCGGCCTGCTGCGGCGAGGTCAGCGGAGTCAGCTCCTCGCACCCGAGCACGCTGCTGCCGGGCATTGGCGGGCCGGGCGGCGGCGACGTCGGCCTCGTGGCGCTGTCCCCGTTCATCAAGCCGGGCACGGTCTCAGCGGTGGACTACAACCAGTACTCGCTGCTGCGCACGGTCGAGGACATCTTCGGCCTGCCGCATCTGGGCGACGCGGCGATGCCGCAGGTCAAGTCGTTCGGCGCCGACGTGTTCACCGGTTAGTCAGGTCTGCAGCGGTACCAGCTCGCGGGCGAAATCGGCGATGAACGACTCGAACGACGCGGGCGACGCCGGCCGGACGACGAACTTGGTCAGCCCGGCGCCCACGTACTCCTCGATTCTGCGGCGGGCGCCGGCCCACCCGTCCGGCACCAGCGACGCCGGGTCGACCCCGGGCCGCCGCTGCGCGATCGACGCCCGCAGCCCGGCAGGGATCCCGCCCGATCCGGGCAGCGCGATGGGCAGGCTGATCCCGAAGTGGTCCGGGTCCACTTCCCGCCCCGCCTCGGCCGCGGCGGCCTGGATGACGCGCACCGCGCCGGCGGCTTCCGGCGGCGTGAGCAACGACCCGAGCCAGCCGTCCGCCAGCCGCCCCACC